>NZ_JBHXTQ010000035.1:0-78797 GCF_042677305.1 Kitasatospora sp. NPDC127121
GCGAGAGAAGTCTCGCGAGCCGGGCCGGCCTGGGCGTGTCCCGCGCCCATGTCCACTGCTGCGGCGATCACCCGGTCGAGCGGTCACCCGACATGACCATCCCGGGCGGTCGATTCGCCCCGTAGCAGCGGTGGTTCCTCATCCGGCACATCCGGCACATCCGGCACTGGTCAGAGCGCGACGCCGTGGGCCCGCAGGTAGGCGACCGGGTTGATGTCCGAGCCGTACTCCGAGCCGTTGCGGATCTCGAAGTGCAGGTGCGGGCCGGTCACGTTGCCGGTCGCACCGGAGAGGCCGATCTGCTGTCCGGCCTTGACGGCCTGACCGATCTTCACACCGATCGAGGAGAGGTGCGCGTACTCGGCGAAGTGGCCGTCGGCGAGCTTGATCTCGACCTCGTTGCCGTAGGCGCCGCCGTTGCCGGCCTTCACCACGACACCGTTGCCGACGGCGCGCAGCGGGGTGCCGGTGGAGGCGACGAAGTCCTGGCCGGTGTGGTGGCCGGAGGCCCACATCGAGCCGGCCACGCCGTAGGCGGTGCCCAGCTTCGGGCTGGCCAGCGGGGCGACGAAGGCGGAGGCGGCGGCGACCGGCACGGCGGTGACCGCGGTGGTCGGCGCGGCGGTCTGCAGCTGGGTCTGGAGCTGGGCGGACGGCTTGGCCGCCTCGGTCCGGACCTCCAGCTGGGCCTGCGGCTTGGCGGCGGTGGTGGCCGGCGCGGCGTCCTGGGCGGACGGCTGGGCGGGCTTCGCCGGGGCGGCGGGCTTGGCCGGGGCGGCCTGGCCGGCGATCACGAGCTGCTGACCGGGGAAGATCAGGTCCGGGTTGCCGCCGACGACCTCGCGGTTGTGGTCGTACAGCGCCTGCCAGCCGCCGTCGACGTGCTGGGCGTCGGCGATCCGGGACAGGGTGTCGCCGCTGACGACGCGGTAGCTCTCCTGCGACGGGGCCTGGGCCTGGTCGGCGGGAGCCGCGGCCGGGGCGGCGGTGACGGCGGCGGCCGGCGCGGGGTAGGCCTGGGCGCTCATCGCGGTGACGAGCGGCAGTGCGAAGGAGACACCGGTGACGGCGGTGGCGATCCCGATGCGGGCGGCGCGGGGCAGGGCGATACGACGAGCCTGTGCAGGCATGGAATTTTCCTCTCCGACGCCTGCGAGGTGAGCTGTCGGGTTCGGGCTGGAGTTGCCCGGCCGCACATGCGGCTTCACCCCTAGCCGGCCCTGGATCCGGGTACGCGAAAGCGTGCCGTTTCCGGTCCGGCGACTTACCTGTGGGTCCCCCGCTCCTGCCGTACAGAGTTCGGTGCGAGCCACCGGGCAGCGGCAGGATTCGGCGTTCCACCCGGTGGATCCGTCCGGACTGGCCGGGCGGTCGCTGAACTAAAACCCATCCGTTCGGGTGAAGCAATGTCGATCACTTGAACCGGCAACAACCCCCCGAGCTGCGGTGACCCTCCGAATGATCGGCTGCACCGTACGTGCACAATCCATTCACCCGGCGCCACTGATCCACGACGCTGCGCCGATTCCGCCACCGCTGCGCACCCACCCGCTCACGCACCGCGCACCCACCGACACACCCCCCGGTGACCCTTGTCACGTACGCCCCACGGGCGCAGGATCGGCCCGTGGCCACCTCCGAAGCAGGAACACTGCGCCTGGGCACCTCGCGGGGACGCTGGGTCCTCCTCGCGACGGTGCTCGGCTCCAGCATGGCGATGCTCGACGGCACCGTGGTGAACGTCGCGCTGCCCCGCATCGGCACCGATCTCGGCGCCTCCCTCGCGTCCCTGCAGTGGACGCTCAACGCCTATCTGCTCACCCTGGCCGGACTGATCCTGCTCGGCGGCGCGCTCGGCGACCGGTACGGCCGGCGCCGGGTCTTCCTGATCGGCGTGCTCTGGTTCGCCGCCGCCTCCGCGGCCTGCGCCGCCGCCCCCACCATCCACGTGCTGATCGCCGCCCGCGCCGTCCAGGGCATCGGCGGGGCGCTGCTCACCCCCGGTTCGCTCGCCATACTGCAAGCCGTCTTCCACCCGGACGACCGCTCGGCGGCGGTCGGCCTGTGGTCGGGCCTCGGCGGGGTGTCGGCCGCGGTCGGCCCCTTCCTCGGCGGCTGGCTGGTGGACGGCCCCGGCTGGCGGTGGATCTTCCTGCTGAACCTGCCGCTCGCGGCCGCCGTGGTCGCGGTCACCTCCCGGTTCGTCCCCGAGAGCCGGAACGAGAGCGCCGTCGGCCGCTTCGACGTGCTCGGCGCGCTGCTCGCCGCGCTCGCCCTCGGCGCGATCACCTACGCGCTGACCGCCGCCGGAGAGGGCCTGTCCCCCGCGGTCTGGCTCACCGGCGCGATCGGCCTGCTGCTCGGCGCGGCCTTCATCGCGGTCGAGCGCCGCGCCGCCGAGCCGATGCTGCCGCTCGGCCTCTTCTCCTCCCGGCTGTTCACCGCCGTCAACCTGGTCACCCTCTGCGTCTACGCGGCGTTCAGCGGGGTGTTCTTCCTGCTGGTGGTGCAGTTGCAGATCGTCTCCGGCTTCTCCCCGCTGGTCTCCGGCCTCGCCCTGGTCCCGATCACCGTGCTGATGCTGACCCTGTCGGCGCGCGCCGGGCGGCTGGGCAAGCGGATCGGCCCCCGGATCCCGCTCACCGTCGGTCCGCTGCTGTGCGCCGCCGGGGTGCTGCTGATGCTGCGCATCGGCCCCGGCTCCTCCTACTGGGCGGACGTGCTGCCCGCCGTCACGGTGCTGGGCTGCGGGATGACCCTGCTGGTCGCGCCGCTGACGGCGACGGTGCTGGCCGCCGTCGAGGTCCGGCACGCGGGCATCGCCAGCGGCGTCAACAACGCCGCCGCCCGCGCGGCCGGGCTGCTCGCGGTCGCCGCGCTGCCCTCGCTCGCCGGGCTGAGCGGCGACGCCTACCGGGTGCCGTCCGCCGTGGACTCCGCCTTCCGCACCGCGATGCTGATCTGCGCCGGGCTGCTGGTCACCGGCGGGCTGACGGCCTTCGCCACCGTCCGCGGCAACGTGCTCGCGCCGGTGGACCGCCCGGTGGCCGAGCCGGACTGCGAGTGGGCCTGCGGCACCACCCCGCCGCTCGACCCGGGCCACGTCCACACGGACGAGGGCCCCGCCACCGGATCGGCGGCAGGGCCCTCAGCCAGCTGACGAATCGTCAGGAAGTACTGCCCGTCAGAGAATGTCGGCCGGCGCGTACTTGGCGGCCTCCGGGTAGGCGGCGGCGACGGCCTCCACCTGGCGGACCACCTCGGCGACCTGGGCGCCGGCCGCACCGGTGAAGGAGAGCCGGTCGGCCAGCAGCGCGTCCAGCCCGGCCCGGTCCAGCGGGATCCGCTCGTCGGCGGCCAGCCGGTCCAGCAGCTCGTTCTCGCGGCCACCCGCACGCATCGCCAGCGCGGAGGCGACGGCGTGCTCCTTGATGACCTCGTGCCCGGTCTCCCGGCCGACGCCCGCACGCACCGCGCCCATCAGCACCTTGGTGGTGGCGAGGAACGGCAGGTAGCGGTCCAGCTCGGCCTCGATCACGGCGGGGAAGGCGCCGAACTCGTCGAGGACGGTCAGGAAGGTCTCCAGCAGGCCGTCGAAGGCGAAGAAGGCGTCCGGCAGCGCGACCCGGCGCACCACCGAGCAGGAGACGTCACCCTCGTTCCACTGGTCGCCGGCCAGCTCGCCGGTCATCGAGGCGTAGCCGCGCAGGATGACGGCCAGGCCGTTGACGCGCTCGCAGGAGCGGGTGTTCATCTTGTGCGGCATCGCCGAGGAGCCGACCTGGCCCTCCTTGAAGCCCTCCGTGACCAGCTCGTGGCCGGCCATCAGACGGATGGTCTTGGCCAGGCTGGACGGCGCGGCGGCCAGCTGGACGAGGGCGGTGAGCACCTCGAAGTCCAGCGAGCGCGGGTAGACCTGGCCGACGCTGATAAACACGTTGTCGAAGCCGAGGTGCCCGGCGACCCGGCGCTCCAGCTCGGCGAGCTTGTCGGTGTCGCCACCGAGCAGGTCCAGCATGTCCTGGGCGGTGCCGACCGGGCCCTTGATCCCGCGCAGCGGGTAGCGGGCGATCAGCTCCTCCAGGCGGCGGAAGGCGACCAGCAGCTCGTCGGTGATCGACGCGAAGCGCTTGCCCAGGGTGGTGGCCTGCGCGGCCACGTTGTGCGAGCGGCCGGCCATGACCAGCTCGGAGTGCTGGGCGGCCAGGCGGGCCAGCCGGACCAGCACGGCCACCGTACGGTCGCGCACGTGCTCCAGCGACTGGCGGATCTGCAGCTGCTCGACGTTCTCGGTCAGATCCCGGGAGGTCATGCCCTTGTGGATCTGCTCGTGGCCGGCGAGTTCGCTGAACTCCTCGATCCGGGCCTTCACGTCGTGGCGGGTGACCCGCTCACGGGCGGCGATCGAGCCGAGGTCGACCTGGTCGATCACCCGCTCGTAGTCGGCGACGGCGTTCGCCGGTACCTCGACACCGAGGTCCTGCTGGGCCTTCAGGACGGCGAGCCACAGGTGGCGCTCAAGGACCACCTTGTGCTCGGGGGACCACAGCTGGGCCAGGGTCGCCGAGGCGTACCGGGAGGCCAGGACATTGGGGATCTGGGGCTTCGCGCTCACGCTTCGCAAGCCTAACAGCCGAGGTCAGCCGGAACGTCGGCGCATCGGGCGGCTCCGGCCCGGGCCGGAGCGGACGGCTCCGACCGGGCCCGCCCGGCGGCTCCCGCCGGGCGCGGCGCGGTCCGTTACCGGGCGGCTCACTGCGCGGCTTACTGCCCGGCGCCGGCCCGGCCGGCCAGCACCGGCAGGACCTGCCCGCAGATCGAGTGCAGCGCGATCCGCTGCTCGTCGGTCATCGCCTCGAACGCCTGGTGGGTGCGGGCCATCTCACCGCGGATGCGGTTCAGGATCTCCCGGCCCTCGTCCGTGATCACGACGATCTTCACCCGGCGGTCGCCGGCGGCGGCCTCCCGGTGGGCCAGGCGCAGAGTCTCCAGCCGGTCCACGATCCCGGTGACGTTGGAGGCGTCGCAGCCCAGCCGTCCGGCCAGCGCCCGCATCGGCACCGGCTCCTGCACCGCGCCGAGCGCCTTGGCCTGCGAGGAGGAGAGCCCGTGCCGGGCCGCGGCCGCCGCGAAGTCCTGGAAATACGCGGCGCCGACGGCGGCCAACGCCTCCATCAACTCGGCGTTGGTCGGTACGGTCGTCGTCGCTGTCGAACCCATGGGGTCAGCGTACGGCCGAGTGCTTCAGCAACTCAAGCTTTGACCACGGCAACCGTCGACGGCTTGACCAGAACTGCAGCACCGGCCGGTCGACAGAGCCTCCGGCCGGTCGACAGAGCTTAGAGCACCAGCTGATCGAACAGGTGCCGCAGCTCCGGCTCCGGGTCCGCGGTCAGCCCGGTGTGCACCGGCCCCGGCTGGACGATCGCGCTGCGCGGAGCGGTCAGCCAGCGGAACCGCTGCCCCGGGCTGTCCCCCGCCGCCGGACCGGCCTGCGGGCCCCCGGCGCACACCGCCTCGATCCCGTGCAGCGCCCGCCGCACCCCGTGCACGTCCGCCACCGGGTCGAGCGCCAGCAGCCGGGCCTGGTCCAGGTGCGTGCGCGCGGCCAGATACCCGTTCTGCCGGCAGTACAGCAGCACCCCGACGTTGACGCACTCGCCGCGCTCCACCCGCGGCACCGCGCGGATCACGGCGTACTCGTAGTCGTGCAGTTCGACGGCGGCCGGCAGCGCGGGCGTCCTCGGCTCGGTCATGCGGGCACCTCCGGCAGCCAGTCGCGCTGACCGGCCAGCCGGCCGGTCAGCTGGGCGCGGTACGCGGCGCGCACCGCCTCGGGCGAGTCGAAGCCTGGCTCGTCCAGCAGCCAGACCTCCGGGATCCTCGCCACCGCGCCCTCGATCGCGGCCTCCGCGAGCGGCGCGAGCGCCTTGTCCGCGGCCGTCAGGTCCGGCCGGGCCCGCAGCAGCGCGTGGTCGGAGGCGTCGTACGGGCGGCGCACCCAGGCGGCGGCGCCCGCCCAGTGGTGGTGGAAGATCAGGCTCGCGCCGTGGTCGATCAGCCGCAGCCCGCCGGTCGCCACCAGCAGGTTGGGGTTGCGCCAGGAGCGGTCGACGTTGCCGATCAGCGCGTCGAACCAGAGCACCTGGCCGGCCAGCTCCGGATCCACCTCGAAGCAGAGCGGGTCGAAGTTGAGCGCGCCGCTGACGAAGGCCATCCCGAGGTTGGTCCCGCCACTGGCCCGCATCTGGTCCTGGACCTGCTGGTCCGGCTCGCTGCGGGCCAGCACCGGATCCAGGTCGACCGTCACCAGCTCCGGCACCGGCAGCCCGAGCTGCCGGCCCAACTCCCCGGCCAGCACCTCCGCCACCAACGCCTTCCGGCCCTGCGCCGCGCCGACCCATTTCAGCGCGTACAGCCGCCGGTCGTCGGCCTCGACCAGGCCCGGCATCGAGCCGCCTTCTCGCAGTGGCGTCACATAACGGACCGCCGTCACCTCGGGGAGCACGCCCCACAGCCTATCGGTGCCGACCCGTCACCTCCTCCCCTCCGTACGCCCCCCGTCCCACCCCTCCACCATCCGCCCCACCCCGGTGGCAGCCCCCGCTGCTCCGTGCGAGTGTGGCGGACAGCAATGGGGACCTTCGCGGTTACGACCTGCACGGCAAAGGGATGAGCGATGGAACGACCTCGGATCCTGATCGTGGGCGGTGGCTTCGCCGGCCTGGAGTGCGCCCGCCGACTCGAACGCAAGCTCGCGCCGTCGGAGGCCGAGATCTCGCTGGTCACACCGTTCAGCTACCAGCTCTACCTGCCCCTGCTGCCGCACGTCGCGGCCGGCGTGCTGACCCCGCAGTCGGTCGCGGTCTCCCTGCGCCGCACGCTGCGCCGCACCCACATCGTTCCGGGCGGCGCGATCGGCGTGGACCCGGCCTCCAAGGTGTGCGTGGTCCGCAAGATCACCGACGAGGTGGTGGCGCAGAAGTACGACTACCTGGTCCTCGCCCCCGGCAGCGTCACCCGCACCTTCGACATCCCCGGCCTGACCGACTACGCCCGCGGGATGAAGACGCTCGCCGAGGCGGCCTACGTCCGCGACCACGTGATCGCCCAACTCGACCTCGCCTCGGCCACCTTGGACCAGCGGGAACGCGAGTCCCGGCTCCAGTTCGTGGTCGTCGGCGGCGGCTACGCGGGCACCGAGACGGCCGCCTGCCTGCAGCGTCTGACCACCGCCGCGTCCCACCGCTATCCGCGCCTGGACACCCGGCAGATCAAGTGGCACCTGATCGACATCGCCCCGAAGCTGATGCCGGAGCTGGGCGACGCGCTGGGCCTGGCCGCTCTGGAGGTGCTGCGCGGCCGCGGCATCGAGGTGTCGCTGGGCGTCTCGGTGGCCGAAGTCGGCGCCGAGTCGGTCAAGTTCACCGACGGCAGGGTGCTGCCCTGCCGCACGCTGATCTGGACCGCCGGGGTGGCCGCGAGCCCGCTGATCGGCACGCTGGACGCGGAGACGGTCCGCGGCCGGCTCGCGGTGACGGCGGAGATGCGGGTGCCGCAGTTCGAGAGCGTGTTCGCGCTGGGCGACGCGGCCGCCGTGCCGGACCTCGCCAAGGGCGACGGCGCGGTCTGCCCGCCGACCGCCCAGCACTCCGCCCGGCAGGGCCGCGTGGTGGCCGACAACGTGATCGCCGCGCTCCGCGACCAGCCTCTGGAGCCCTACTACCACAAGGACTTGGGCCTGGTGGTCGACCTGGGCGGCAAGGACGCGGTGTCCAAGCCGCTCGGCGTGGAGCTGCACGGGGTGCCGGCCCAACTGGTGGCCCGCGGCTACCACCTGATGGCGATGCGCACCAACGCGGCCAAGTTCCGGGTGAGCGCCAACTGGCTGCTCAACGCGACCGCCGGGGACGACTTCGTCCGGACCGGCTTCCTCGCCCGGCAGCCCGCCCGGATGCGCGATTTCGAGTACACCGACGCCTACTTGACGAAGGACCAGGTCCGGGCGCACGCCCAGGCCCTGCTCGCCAAGGGCTGAGCCACCCGGCGCCCGCCTCCGGAACCGATCCGGAGAACGGGCGCCGAGCGCCACAACGTCACAGCGTCACCGCGCCGCCAGGTACATCCCGCCCGCGTCCTGCCCCGCCGTGTTGCGGCACGCGTAGTCGCCGCTGCTCTGCCCCCACAGCAGGGTCAGGCAGCGCCCGAGCGCCTGCTGCCCGTAGTAGTTGGGGTGCATCGACTCCTGCAGCACGCCCTGCGTGGAGTTGAGGCCGCCGTCCAGGAAGCGTGCCCATTCGCTGGTGGTCGCGGACGGTCCGGCGGTGGCGGTCGGCTGCCGGGTGGCCGTCGAGCAGACCTCACGGCCCTGCAGCATGTCGGAGAGGTCGAGGAACTGGGCGCCCTTGGACGCCGCGACCCCGGCCAGCGACTTGGAGATCTGCGGCACCATCGAGTCGCGCGCCCAGTCGGCGTCACCGTCCCAGAACGGGCAGCCACCGGTGTTCGAGCGGGTCCAGCCGCTCTCCGGGTAGCGCATCTCGGCGCTGCGCGGGATCGGCGAGGGGTAGGACTGCAGGACGAGGCGGTAGTCCCCCTGCGCGTAGCCGGCGCCGGCCATCACCGCGCGGATCTCGTCGATCGCCTTGCCGACCCCGGCCATCGCCGTGGGCATCTTCGAGTCGATCGAGGACTGCGCGGAGTCGTGGCAGTAGGAGTACCAGATGAGGTAGTCCTGGACGCAGTTGGAGATGATGCCGCCGAAGCCGAGGTCGTTGCCGCCGATCGACAGCGTGATCAGCTTGACGTTGTTCTGCCGTGCCACGGTGGCGAGTTGGTCGGCCTGCGGGGCCTCGCCCTTGAGCGTCTGGCCGCCGTTGGCGGCGCGGAAGATGTTCGCGGTGACGGCGCCGGAGCAGGCCAGGTTGATCTCGTTCTGCGCGCCGGTGGAGGCGCTGAGCACCTCGGCGACGTCGGAGCGGTCGCAGCCGCTCGCGGCCGTGGGGCCGTAGATCCGGGAGGCGTCGGCGGAACTGCCGTTCCAGGCGCGGTCGGTACCGGCCCGGCTGCCGCTGGTGCCGGCGGCGTTGCCCATCCAGCGGCCGGCCTCGCCGGAGATGTAGCTGTCGCCGAGCGTGACGCTGGCGGTGGGGCCGCCCGGTGCGGCGAGGGGTATGGAGGAGGCCGCGGCGGCCGGCGCGGCGGCGGCGAGGCCGCCGGCCATCAGACCGCCGGCGGCCAGCGGGAGGGCGAGGGCCGCGGTGAGCAGCCGTCGGCGGAGTCGAGGGGCGCTGCGGGTGATGCTCGAACTGTTTTCGGGCACGGCGGAACTCCTGCGGCTCGGTCTTCCCGTGCGGTGGGGACGGGAAGACGCCTAGGTGAGGGTGGGCCGCCGGCCGGTGGCGCGATGAACATGACATGCCCGCACTGGTTACCGCTAGGTATCTGCACCAGGTTTCCCGCTTTGTTACCGCCGGGTTCAGACCAGCGGAGCACCGGGTTCAGACCGGCGGAGCGCACGGGTCGAACCGGACCGGCGGAGCCCGGTTCACACCAGCCGCGAGCCGGCCCCGCCCGCCCCCAGCACGGCCGCCAGGTCCTCGGCCAGCCGCTGCGCGTCCGCCGGTTCCAGCTGGGCCACGGTGAGCCGCAGCCCGGGCGGGGACTGGATGCGGTAGCGCGCGCCGGGCGCCGCGACCCAGCCGCGCTGCACCAGCGCCACCAGCACGGAGGTCTCGTCCGGCACCGGCACCCAGACGTTCAGTCCGCTCTCGCCGTGCGCCTCGATGCCGCGCGCGGCGAGTTCGCCGAGCAGCGCGTCCCGGCGGGCCCGGTAGACGCCGGCCACCCGGGCGACCGGCACCGCGTCGGTGCGCCACAGCTCGGCGACGGCCCGCTGGAGCAGGTGGCTGACCCAGCCTGCGCCGAGGCGCAGCCGCCCGGTCACCCGTCCGATGGTGTCCTCGTCGCCGACGGCCACCGAGAGCCGCAGGTCCGGGCCGTACGCCTTGGCCGCCGAGCGCACCACGGCCCAGTGCCGCGCGCCGGCACCCACCAGCGAGTGGTACGGCTGGTCGACCATGCCGTGCCCGTGGTCGTCCTCGATCAGCAGCACGCCGGGGTGCTCGGCCAGGACGGCCCGCAGCTCCTCGGCCCGGCGGGCGGTGACCGCGGCGCCGGTCGGGTTCTGCGCCCGGCTGGTGACCACCACCGCGCGGGCGCCCTCGGCCAGCGCGACGGCGAGCGAGTCGGGCAGCGGACCCTCGTCATCCAGCCGGACGGGCGCGGGCCGCAGGCCGAGCGCGGGCAGCAGGTCGAGCAGGCTGCCCCAGCCCGGGTCCTCGACGGCGACGGCGTCGCCGGGGCGCAGCCGGGTGGCGAGGATGCGCTCGATGGTGTCGAGCGAGCCGGAGGCGACGGCGATCGGGCCGCCGGGCAGGCCGTCGGTCTCGAAGGAGGCGCGGGCGAGCGCGAGCAGCCCGGGGTCGATGGCCGGGTGCCCGTACAGGACGGGCTCGGCGTGGGCGGCCTCGGCGGCGGCCGCGAGGACCGGGGCGAGGTCGGGCAGCAGCGCCGGGTCGGGGTTGCCGGCGGACAGGTCGCGGGCGTGCGGGGGGACGGGGACGCGGATCTGGTCGCGCGGGGTGAGCGCGGGCCTGGGGAGGATCCGGCTGCCCTTGCGGCCGGCGGTCTCGATCACCCCGCGGTCGCGGAGCAGCCGGTAGGCGGCGGCGACGGTGTTGGGGTTGACGCCGAGTTCGGCGGCGAGGTCGCGCAGCGGGGGCAGCGCGGTTCCGGGGGCGAGGCGTCCGGTGCTCACGCCCTGTTCGATGTGGGACGCGATTTCGCTGGCGCGTCGCCCTTTCAGCGGATAGTCTCCTAGCACAAAGTAAATTATGCACTAGTACATAGAGGTTGTCATGTCGGCCCCTTCAGAAGGCTCCGCCAGCTACTCCCGCACCCCCCGCACCACCCCCACCCGCTACAAGGACCGCGCCACCTGGGAGCAGGAGGCGATCCACGACATCCTCGACCACGCGTACATCTGCCACCTCGGCTTCGTCGCCGACGGCGCCCCCGTCGTCCTGCCGACCATCTACGCCCGCGTCGGCGGCCGACTGTACGTCCACGGCTCCACCGGCAGCCGTCCGCTGCGCAACGCCTCCGCCGACCAGGGCCTGCCGGTCTGCCTCACCGTCACCCTGGTCGACGCGCTGGTGCTGACCAAGTCCGCGTTCAACCACTCGGTCAACTTCCGCTCGGTCGTCGCCCACGGCACCGCCCACCAGGTCACCGACCCCGAGGAGCTGGACGTCGCGCTGGCCGCGCTGGTCGACCACGCGATCCCCGGCCGCTCCGCCGACGTCCGCCCGGCCAACGCCAAGGAACTCGCCGCCACCGCCGTCCTGCGGCTCGACCTGGACGAGGTCTCGGCCAAGACCCGCGACGACGGCGCCGACGACGACCCGGAGGACCTCGACCTGCCCCACTGGTCCGGCCTGATCCCGGTCACCACCGTGCACGGCACCCCCGAGCCCGCCGACTCCACCACCGTCCCGCTGCCCGCGCACCTGCGCGGCTACCCCCGCTGACGGAGGGCCCGCCGATGCTGATCAGATCCTGGGACCGCGGCGACGAACAGGAGTGGCGCGCCTGGCTGGCCGAGGGCCGCGACTTCGGCCTGCTCGCCGCCAACGGCGGACCGGGCGAGGGCCCGGTGCTCGTCCCGACGCACTTCCTGCTGGACGCCGAGCGCGGCGAGATCCTGCTCCACCTCGCCACGCCCAACCCGCTGCTGGCCGCCGTCCGGGCCGACCCGCAGGTCACCCTCGCGGTCACCGACGGCTACGCCTTCGCGCCCGGCCACTGGCGCGGCGAGCCGGGCACGCCCACCAGCTACTACGCCTCCGTCCACTTCCACTGCACCGCCGAGCTCGTCGAGTCCGCGGCGGGCAAGGCGGAGATCCTCAACCGCCAGCTGGCGCACTTCCAGCCGGAGACGCCGGACACCCGGGTGGTGCCCGGTGAGGGCGAGTTCTCCCGGCTGCTGCCCGGCCTGCGCGGGCTCCGCCTGACGGTCCGCGAGGTGCGCGCCAAGTTCAAGTACGACGACAAGAAGCCGGCCGACGCCCAGCACGCGATCGCCGACCGGCTGGCCGAGCGCGAGGCCGGCCGCGCGAACGCCCCGCACCCCCGGCGCGACCAGGACGCCGCCGCCCGCGCCCAACTGCTGCGCCGGCACCAGCGGCGCGTCGGCTGACCGGGGCGCACCGACCGACCGGGGGCACGTCAACTGGCCCGGCAGGCGCACCGGCTGGCCCGGGGGCGCGTCCGACCGTTCACGCTCCCGGCGCGAATGGCCCATCGCGCCCCTGGTGACTGACCCCGGATCACCCGATCGGCCCCCAATTCGAGCAGGGCGGCCCCGCCGCTGCTCGAATGTGAGACGAGCCCTGCCCACTCGGCCGTCAGAGCGGGCCCGTCCACCTCGGGGAGCGCGCTTGTCCACACTCAACAGCCACCGGGCGGGCGAGGCCCATCTCGGGCACGTCATCTTCATCTCCGCCGCCGCCGCGATGGGCGGGTTCCTGTTCGGCTACGACAGCGCGGTGATCAACGGTGCGGTGACGGGCATCCAGAAGCACTTCGCCGTGGGCAACGGCGAAACGGCCTTCGTGGTGGCCATCGCGCTGCTCGGCTCGGCGGCCGGCGCGGTGGCCGCCGGCCGGCTCGCCGACCACCTCGGCCGGGTCCGCACCATGCTGCTGGCCGCCACCCTGTTCGCGATCAGCGGCATCGGCTCGATGTTCCCGCCGAGCATCCAGGTGCTGGCCACCTGGCGCGTGGTCGGCGGCATCGCGATCGGCATCGCCTCGGTGATCGCGCCGACCTACATCGCCGAGGTCGCGCCGACCGCCTACCGAGGCCGGCTCGCCTCCTTCCAGCAGATGGCGATCGTGCTCGGCATCACCGTCTCCCAGCTCGCCAACTGGGCGATCAACCAGGCCGCCGGCGGCGAGTCCACCGGCCACCTGGGCGGCATCCAGGCCTGGCAGTGGATGCTCGGCGTGGAGACCATCCCGGCCCTGGTGTACGGGCTGATGGCGCTCGCCATCCCGGAGTCGCCGCGCTACCTGATCGCCGACCACCGGGAGGACCAGGCCCGCAAGGTGCTGCGCGAGGTGGAGGGCGAGGACGTCGACCTGGACACCCGGGTCGCGGAGATCCGCGCGGTGCTGGAGTCCTCGCACAAGCCCCGGCTCAAGGACCTGCTCGGCGGGCGGTTCGGCCTGCTGCCGATCGTCTGGGTCGGCATCGGGGCCTCGGTGTTCCAGCAGTTCGTCGGCATCAACGTGATCTTCTACTACTCCTCCTTCCTCTGGCAGTCGGTCGGCATCAACGAGTCCAACTCGCTGCTGATCAGCCTCTCCACCTCGATCATCAACGTGATCGGCACGGTGATCGCGATGGCGCTGGTGGACCGGATCGGCCGCAAGCCGCTCGCCCTGGCCGGCTCGATCGGCATGGCGCTCGCGCTGGGCACCGCCGCCTGGGCGTTCTCGTACCGGCAGGGCACGGGGGACACCGCCACCCTCGACAACACCCACGCCACCGTCGCCCTGGTCGCGGCGCACGTCTTCGTGCTCTGCTTCGCCTTCTCCTGGGGCGTGGTGGTCTGGGTCCTGCTCGGCGAGATGTTCCCCAACCGGATCCGCGCGCTCGCGCTGTCCGTCGCCGCCTCGGCCCAGTGGATCGCCAACTGGGCGATCACCGTCAGCTTCCCCAACCTCGCCGACTGGAACCTGTCGGCGACGTACGTCATCTACGCGGCCTTCGCGCTGCTCTCCATCCCGTTCGTGGCCTTCTGTATCAAGGAGACCAAGGGCCGCGCCCTGGAGGAGATGGGCTGAGCCCGCCCCCGTCGAGTCCCCGCCGCATCCGGCCCGACCCCCCGCGAGGAACCCATGCCTGACCAGGGCGGCTCCCGGCAGAACGTCGCCTTCCCGAGCAACGGCCGTACCGCGCACGGGTACCTGGCCCGCCCGCCCCAGGGCGTCGGGCCGGGCCTGGTGGTGGTGCAGGAGTGGTGGGGCCTCACCCCGCACGTCGCGACGATGGCCGACCGCTTCGCCGCCGAGGGCTTCACCGTGCTGGCCCCCGACCTGTTCGGCGGCGCCACCACCCACGACCGCACCGAGGCGGCCCGGCTCACCCGCGAACTCCCGGTCGAGCGGGCCGTCGAGGACCTCTCCGGGGCCGTCGACCACCTGCTCGCCCTGGAGGGCGTGGTCGGCGACGCGGTCGGCGTGGTCGGCTTCTGCATGGGCGGCGGCTTCGCCCTGCTGCTGGCCGCCCGGGAGGGAGACCGGGTCGCCGCGGTGGTGCCCTTCTACGGCCTCCCGCCCGACCCGGACTTCGACTACCGGGGCCTGACCGCCCACGTCCTGGGGCACTTCGGCGAACTGGACGGCTCGATCCCGATGGCCGCCGTCGACGAGGCCGCGATCCGGATCGGCGAGGCCACCGACATCCGCCCCGAGATCCACTTCTACCCGGCCGGCCACGCCTTCATGAACGACGAGAACCCGCTCGGCACCTACGACCCGCTCCAGGCCGCGACCGCCTGGCGCCGCACCCTCACCTTCCTCTGGGGCCACCTGGGCTGAGCCCGTCCCAGCCGCGAAAACCCGATGGACAGCTGTACGAACCGCGGTCATAGTCTCCAGGTGCCGACCCGACCCCCGCGCCCCCGCCGCCTCGCCTGGGCGAGCCGTAACTTCCGCATCCAGACCGCCGCCACCGTGGTCAGCGGCCTCGGCAACGCCGGCGCCCCCATCGCCACCGCCTTCGCCGTGCTCGGCCACGGCGGCACCACGTCCGAGGTCGGCTACGTCACCGCCGCCCGGCTGCTGCCCACCGTCCTGCTCCTGGTGGTCGGCGGCGCCCTCGCCGACCGGATGCCCCGGCACCACCTCATGGTCGCCGCCAACCTGTTCAGCGGCCTGTCCCAGGTCGTCCTGGCGGCGCTGGTGCTGTCCGGGGACATCCGGCTCTGGCAGCTGATGCTGCTCTCCGCCGCCGGCGGCGCCGGGTACGCGCTCTACTCCCCCGCCTCCGGCGGCATGATGCTGCAGGCCGTCGCCCCGGAGCACGCCGCCCGGGCCTTCTCGGTTTTCCGGATGGGCCAGAACGCCTCCCAGATCGGCGGCGCCGCGCTCGGCGGCGCGCTCACCGCCGCCGTCGGCCCCGGCTGGGTGCTCGCCCTGGACGGCGCCTGCTTCCTGGTCGCCGCCTCGCTCCGGTTCTTCCTGGAGGCCGAGCAGGCGCCCGCCCCGCAGGGCCACAGCATGCTGCGCGATCTGCGGGAGGGCTGGCGGGAGTTCGCCTCCCGCCGCTGGCTCTGGGTGGTCGTGGCGCAGTTCTCCGTCCTGGTCGCCTGCATCGGCGCGGTCGAGTCGGTGTACGGGCCGACGGTCGCCAAGGAGCGCCTCGGCGGGGCGTCCGACTGGGGCCTGGCGATGGCCGCCTATGGCGTCGGGCTGGTGGTGACCGGCGTGCTGATGGCCCGCTGGCGGCCCCGCCGGATCCTGCTGGTCGGCAACTGGGGGGTGTTCCTGTTCGGCGTGCCCGCCCTGGCGCTGGCGGCGGAGGCGCCGCTGCCGCTGCTCGCCCTCGCGATGTTCCTGTCCGGGGTCGGCGTCACCGTCTTCGGCGTCAACTGGATGATCGCGCTCCAGCAGGAGATCCCCGAGGAGATGTTCTCCCGGGTCGCCGCGTACGACGAGCTCGGCTCCTTCTCGCTGTCCCCGATCGGCATCGCGCTGGCCGGCCCGGCGGCCACGGTGCTCGGCCTCTCGGGCGCGCTGTGGGCCTGCGCCGTCGTCTGCCTGGTGCTCAGCGCGGTCGTGCTGCTGGAGCCTCAGGTCCGCCGGCTGGCCCGCAGGAGCACCGCCGACGCACCGGTGGCCGCCGCCGAGCCGGTGGCCGCGCCGTGAGCGCCCCGTGCGCCCCGCGTGCGCCCGGCCGTACGCAACCACTGGTACGCCAGGTTCGTCCGACCAGGTAAGTCACACCACCGTCTCTGGGGGGCCACTGGTGCCGAAGCCGCTGTTGTTCCTGGACGTCGACGGGGTGCTCAACCCGGTCTGCCCGCACCCGGACGCCGGGTTCGACACTCACACCCTGCTCGGCTACTCGGTGCTCCTCTCCGCACGGCACGGCGCCTGGCTGCGCGAGCTGGCCGGCACCTACGAACTCGTGTGGGCCACCACCTGGAAGAACGCACCGAGCTTGCACCTTGTTCCCGACCTGCGGAAATGGGCTGAGGTGCAAGGGGCCACGGCGTGATCGCCGCACACGGTATCCAGCGTCAGGGAAGCCGTGTCCACTTCGGCAGCGGGATCGGTTCCCACGACGCGGGGGCGGCGGGGCGCAGGGCCGTGGACTCTTCCAGCGGTCGGACGGTGTAGCCGGACCTGAGCAACAGGTCGCGCAGCCACTTCGGGTCGCAGCCGTACATGGTGCCCAGGACCCTCACGCCGACCCCCGAGGCGTAGCGGTGGGCGATGGCCGGTAAAGCGGCGATCGCGAGTGCCCTGATCATGGCATGGCGGTCCTGCGTGGTGTTGGCCCACATGGTTGCTCCGTAAGGTGTTCGGCCTGACAGCCGTGGGCGAGTGCGAGCACGGCGGCGACGAACGGGCGACGCCAGCGGGGCGGTACTCCCAGCTGCGTGGCCATCTCGATCAGGTCGATGGCGTCTTCGGGTTCTTCGGGTAGGTGGTCGAACTCGGTGGGGTTGATCTTCAGTTGGTGGCTGACCCAGGCGAGGAACGTCGGGGTGGGGTTGCGTACCCCTGTCTCGACCCGCGAAATATGGGGCGGGGAGTACCCGGCCCCGGCCAGTTGTCGGGCCGTGATTCCCCGTTCCTCCCGGAGCTGGCGCAGTCTGCGCCCGAAGTCCGGCTGCTCAAGCATCTGCTTCTCCTGCCTGGCGGGCGCGGTCCGCGGTGGTGCGTCCGATGAGAAGGCCCCCGTTCTGCGGCAGCGGGGGCAGTCGCAGAACGGGGGCGGTCCCGCTACCGGGGTTGAGGCGGCGGGGGTGCGAGATGGTCAGAGTTCCCGGATCACGCGGATGTCGAAGGACAGGCCCCGCTGCCAGATCTCGACGCTGCGGTGCTCGCCGACGCGGACGTACCGCAGCTTGCCGGGAACACCGGTGCCGTCCATCACCTTGGTCAGGTCGGTCGTCCCGTCCACCTCTTCGCGGTAGAAGCGGACGCCGCCCACCACGTAGGTGATCAGGACGGCGACGAGGAGGGCTCGTTCCATGTGGTGCTCCGGGTGTGCTGGGGGTGGCCGGTCGGTCTGCCGGCCGGGCGGATGGCGTAGGTCAGGAATCCGGCGTGCTCCCCAGTCGGGGTGAAGCCCGCCTTGAGGAGGACGCGGCCGGAGGCCGGGTTGGCCGGGTGGTGTCGGGCGTGGATCTCCGGCAGGCGGAGGTGTCCCAGGCCCAGGGCGAGGGCCTTGCGCACGCCTTCGGTGGCGTAGCCCCGGCCCCAGGCGTCCGCACGCAGGATGTAGCTCAAGGCGGCGGCGGCGCGGTCCAGGTGGAGCTTGACGACCCCGAGGAGGTCGTCGTTCACGGTGAGACCGAGGGTGTGGAGCAGGCGCGGCGTTCGCTGCGCCGACGTGATGGCGTGGGCCACGTACCGCCGGGCGTCGGCGGCGTCCAGCGGGCTGCGGCCCAGGAACTTGACCGGCTCGGGGCCGTAGATCCGCTGCACTGCCCCGGCGTCGCCAGGGGTCAGTTCGCGCAGTTCGATCATCCGTCAACCGCCCCAACGAGTTTGGTCAGCTCGGCGGCGGTCGGCCGGTCGTCGGGGCCGGCCAGCAGGACGTACCGCAGTCGGGCTTGGAGGGCGGGCCAGGGCATCGCGGTGGAGAGCGGGACGGCGCGGTGGGCGATGGCCTTGCGGCGGTCTTCCAGCGGCGTGCCCTTGGTCAGGCCGGCGGTCTCGTAGTCCAGCGGCCACGTGCCGGTGACGCAGGTCCACAGGGTTCCGGCGAGGGCGTAGACGTCGGCGCTCGGCGTCGTGTCAACGGGCTGGGGGCCGTTGATGATCCGCGCGGCGAGTTCGGGCGCGGTGAGGTGGATCATCGTGCCGTCGAACGTCGACCACGGGATGTTACCGAGCCTGCGGGACCAGGCGAAGTCGAGGAGGCGGACACCGTCGGGGGTGTGCACGCCGTGCTGGGGCTGGAGGTCCCCGTGCACCCAACCGTCCGCGTGAAAGTCGGCCACGGCGCGGCACAGGTCAACCGCAGCGGCCAGGGCCTTGTCGCGTCCGGCCTCGGCCTTGCGGACGGGACGGAAGACCTCCCAGGTGGAGGGCCCGGCTAGCCACGGCGTCACGTACCACACGCCACCCGCGAAGCGGCCGGCCGTCACGGCGTAGCCGGGGAGCTGGTCCAGCACGGAGGCTTCGCGGGCGGTGACCTCGGCGGCCTCGCCGGTGCCGAGCTTGATGCTCGCCGCGCCGAGCGGGCCGTTGGCCTTCCACACCGCCGAGCCCCGGCGGTTGCTGATCTCCTCCAACTCCACCGGCCCACAGATGGTTTCCGCGGCCTTCAGCGCCTCGCGGGCCTCGGCAAGGAACTCGCCCATTCTCGAACTGCCTTCCACTCACAAGGGATGTGCTCAAAGACGTCTCGGCCGTCATCGGCCGAGACCGCCAACGCTGCCGCAAGGTCGGGCGTGGCTCCCAGGAACTTCGGGTCCAGCGGTCGGACGCCCGCCCGCACCGGGAGGAACGAGAAGGGCGGCGGCGGGATGTTCCGACCGCTGTGGCCGGTCTCGGCAACGCCCTGGGGGAACTTGCCGAACATGATCCCGACGGGGGCGTACAGGTGCTTCAGCGCCCAGTGCGGCCAGGCCAACAGCTCACGGTGGTCCGCGCCTTCGCAGTGCCCGCGCAGCACGATGTTCTCGCACGCGAGGACGCCGAAAGCGCGGCCCGTCAGCGGACGGACCCACTCAGCGGCCTGCACCCCGGCGTAGAACAACTCCGCTTCCACCGCGTACTGGTGGCTCCCCGAGGTGATCTCGTAGACCGTCCAGCCGGTCATGCCCCGGCGGGTGGAGGGCCGCAGGAACGGGCAGTGCTCGTACAGGTCGGCGAGGTAGTTGTCTACCTCCAGGCCAACGGGGTTCTCGGTGCGGGCGTGGGTGAGGCGGAGCGCCCCGGCGGTTGGCCGGGACGCTCCGTCGAACAGCGTGGTGATCACAGGTAGGACGCCGCCGGGATCAGGTCGTCGCCGTCGCCACCTTCGACCGGCCCGCAGTCCCACTCCGCCCAGACCTCGCCGGTGTCCCGGTAGCGGGCCAGGGCCTCGGAGTTGAGCGTGCCGTCGGCGTTGGTGAACCAGATCTCCGGCAGGGGGCCGTACGCCTGCTCGTAGGCGCTCACCCAGGAGATAAAGCCGCTACCCGTGCTTTCGGCGTGGAACAGCTTGCGGCCGGCGTGCTGGAGGGCGAACGCCTCGTGCGCGGCCGGGTCCGCGACCAGGGCGTGCCACGCCGCGTCGATGGCGGCGGAGAACATCTGCGGAGCGGCCTGGCCCGCGTCGAAGAACCGCGCGGTGATGGTGAAGAACTTGCCCAACTCGTCCAGCTCGATGCCGGACTTGATACCGGAGGTGCTCATGTACATCTCCAATCCTGGTTCACCTCTGCCCGCCCGTACCCGGGCGGGCAGTCGTGCGGTGGTGCCCCCGACCCGGCGGAGCCCTCGCGCGTCCGCTGGGCCGGGAGGTGTGTGGGCGCCCGAAGGCGCAGGTGTCGGCTAGAAGCGGCCGGAGGCGATCAGCGCGGTGGCCAGCGCCATCAGCGCGAGCAGCGACAGCGTGTAGGCGACAGCGACCGCCACAGGGGTCGGAACCCCGCGCGCGGCCTGCTCGGCGGCCTCGCGGTACTCGTTCTGGTCGTCCACGCCGCCCTACGCCGGCCGCTTGTCGAGCACGGCCCGCAGGGCGGCGCGGCGGTGGTGGCTGCGGGCACGGATGATGCAGTCGTCGCAGACCGAGTGACAGGTGCCCTGGGCCTCGCCAGGGGCCTGGAGCCAGGCCCCCGCGCAGACCAGCGTCTCCCGGTGGCAGACCCAGCAGGTCCCCTCGCGGAAGCCGTCGGGCCGGTCGGCGACCATCCCCTCACCCGTGGGCGAGGAGTGCAGCGGCAGCGTGCTCAATCCGCGGCCTCCAAGTCCACCAGCAGGACGAACTCCGGGTACGGGTCAGAGGAGCTGTCCCGGTTCACCCAGGCGTGGTTGGCGAGCCTGCTCGGGGTCTCGGCGACGGTGCCCGTCCAGCCGTCCGTGCGGTGCCGGACCGGGTCGCCCTGGATCACGCGGCCCACGGCCGCGCCCTTTCCGTCCGTGCTCATGCGGCGTCCCTGTGGACGCGGCAACGCGGGCAGGTGCACCAGGACCGCACGGCGGCGATCTGGATCTCACCACCCACGGAGAGGGCGCGTCCGGCGACGTTGGCCGCCCTGTAGTCGTCCAGCGGGTTCCAGCCGGCCGGGGCCCGCTGCAACTCGGACTTGGAGGGCCCGGTAACGGCCTCGCGGTACACACGCGGGGGGTTGCGTCTCACCATCGGTCTGTCCTCCTTCGCCGTGGCGGTGGGGGTGCGTGATAGACCGTAGGGACTCGGCTACAGGCGGTGCCACTGTCTTGCACCGTCTTGCACGGATTCACCCAAGGCCGCGAATGGCCTGCTCAATCAGGGTTCGCGCCGCGCCGCCATGCATCGCCATGCCGGAGAGGATTTTGAACGCCTTCGAGTAAGCGGCGATCTCACCCGGAGCCGTGATCTTGACGATGGCGGTCAGTAGTTCCGCGTCGACCTGCCGGTCATCGAACATGTAGAAGGCTTCGAGAGGCCACATGGCTCGCGGGGCCTGGAAGGGGATCACCCCGAGGCTGACGCGGGGCAGAGCCATGATGTCCAGTAGATGGCGCAGTTGGTCCGCCATGGCGGCGGCGTCACCGAGGGGGTAGTACAGGACCGTCTCCTCCAGGACGAAGGCGAAGGTGCGGTTCCCCTGGCGAAGGTAGCGATCTCGTTGAAGGCGGCTCTCGACCGCAGCCTCTACATCGTTCGGCGTGTTCTGGAAGGCCGTGATGGTCCCCATCAGCGCACGGGCGTAGTCACGGCGCTGAACGATTCCCGGCATGACGTTGGAGCAGTACATGCGGATGTGCCGGCTGTTCTCGAACTGGGGCAGGATGGCCTCCTGCGCGTGCTTCATCCCCGTTCGGTGGAGGCGCTTCCACTGAACGTACATCTCGTCTGCGGCGCGGCTCGCGGCCACCAAATCGGCGGCTTCGCCCTCAGCAGCGTCACATGCAGCGCACCACCGCTGGATGTCATCAGCGGACGGGGGCGTCTTGGCGGCTGCGATCCGCGAGACCTTCGACTCGCTGAAGCCGGTTCGCAGGGCCAGATCATGCCCTGTCAGGCCAGCTTCCTGCTGTAGGGCCTTCAACCTCTTGGCGATCGTCTCGCGGGCGCTCTGCGCACTGGACGACGGAGACAGGGGCATGATCTGGCGGTCCTGCGTACGGAATCAGACTGCGAACTTCTCGTGCTCCACTCCACGCTCCCAGACCGCTTCGAAAGCGTTGGCGCACAGCTCGACAACCGCCGGTTCCTCGGAGTACTGGGGGTCCAGCGCCGCGCCGGGCCCGTCGAACAGGTTGAAGCGAACGGCGCGACCGTCCACGAGCCAGAAGTCGTTACCCGGAAGGGCCAGATCCGACGCCCCGGTGCGGGACAGCCAGCGAACCTGCTCGCCGATGGCGAGGTTCACGCTCGTGATGTGGTGCTCGTACCGGACGTAGTCCGTGACCGGTACCGAGACGACGCGGGCCCGTCGCACCTGGACGCCTCGGGCGACGGTGCGGCGGACGAGGTCGCTCCACCCACTCCAGTACTCCGAGTCGGGGTCCACATCGACGGCTTCGCCGCGGTGCCACTTGGCGAGTTCTGAGGCTTCCTCGGCAACGCCGTACTGGTCACGCAGCTCCAGGTGTACTGCCGTGCTCGTCGCCGAGTCCAGCATCTCCAAGAAGCTGGGAACGCTCTGCCTCATCACACGCCTTCCTGAGAATCGGCACCATGCGGGCCGGAATCCGAAACACTCCCTCGTGCGCGGGGATCGTGTTCTCGTGGTCCGGACCGTGGCCGGCGGCGAGGACGCCGTCGATCGACGCTTCGTCGGCCACATAGGTCTGAACCAGCAAGTCCCCGTTCCCCTCGTCCACCCAGACGGTTGGGCTGTTCCCCTGGCCGGTCTCCGGGTCGATACCAAAGAACCGTATCGTCATGGCTACCCCTCCTGTCACTCCGCTTGCGCGATCTTGCATGGTCGTTGATGCCAAAACCAGGATCGCCTGCGAGCAAAGACCCTGTCAGGCGTTTCGTCTTCTGACGAACTGCCAGCTCAGCGATGAAGTCCGCCCGACGGCGAGGTATCGCAGCTCCCAGGGATGCCGCGCGGTCGACTCGCCTCCGAGAAGAGTGCATGCGGTCACAGAGAGTGGGTGGGGCCTGGTGCCAGCGGCCGGCGGGCTCGGCGGGGTCCGGCTCGGTGGAGGCCGCGGGGGTGGGCTCTGGTGTCCGCTCGCCGATCTCGACGCCGTCGGCGAGCAGCTGCCGGACGGCGGCCTCGGCCTGGTGCTCGTAGCGGTGGCGGGAGATGAAGTAGCCGTTTTCCCGGATCTCGTACATGTCCGCCGGGAAGTCGGTGGTGTTGAGGGTGATGTCGAGTCGGCGGTCGTGGCCGGCACCGGTGACGCTCCAGCGGCCGGCGGCCACCGCGGACCACGTGAGGTGGATGTCCGCTCCGGTGCGGGCCCGCTGGGCGCGCTCGCGCTCGGCCTGCTCATCGGCCCGGCGCTGGCGGGCGACGGCCTGCTCGGCCTGGTGCTGCTGCTCGGCCTCTTCCCGCCACCGCAGGAACTCGGCCCGGCTCTGGGCGGCCTGGCGTTCCAGCTCCAGCATGCGCTGGCGGGCTGCCTCGCGGCGGCGGGCGGCTTCCTGGCCGCCGGGCAGCGGGGGTAGGGCCTGGGGTTCGTGGCGGGCGGGCCAGGGCTCGGCGAGGTCGGCGCGGTGGTGCCGCCAGATGGTGAGCATGGCCCGGCCGTCGAGGGTGGCGACGACGTCGCCGTGCTCGTCCTGCTGGAGGAACCCGGCCTCGATGACCAGCTCGACCACGCGGCGACGCACCCGGCGGCCCTTGGCGTCGGTGCGGGCCCCGGCGGGGACGAGGCGGTAGCCGGTGCCGTCCCACCACACGCCGCCTTCGCCAGGGGGCAGGGTAGCTGCCGCGACGAGGGCGTAGACCCTGCTGGTCCACCCGGACTTCTCGCGGGCCTCCCGGGTGCGCTCGGCCGTGATGAAGCGGCGGAAATCGCTCTCGTGGCCGTCGGCGTGGAGGCGGGCGGCGTGGTGGGCGTCGTCGCGGTGGCCGTGGTCGTCGCCGACCTGGGCGGGGCGCCCGGTGTACCGGTCGCCGCACCACAGGCACCACACCTTCCCGCCCTGGCCGCGATAGCCGCCGGGGCCGACGCCGACCGGGCACGGGTTGCGCAGGCCCCACTCCAGGGCGGTGCCGCCTCCGGGTATCCAGAGGGCGCGGGTGGGGGTGGGCACTGGGGTCTCCTGGGGGTGGGGCCTGTGGTCACGCAGGGTGGTGGAGTGGGCGGTACGGCGTAAGGGCCATGTCGTTAGTGTCATTTTTTTGACACTTTAAAAAAGATATATACACAGCACTCTTACGGTGGGACTCAATGCCAACCGGGCTCCGACACCCGGCACTTCGACACCGGAGCCCCACCCCTGGGGAGAGGGTGGGGCCCGGTGCCATCGGCCGGGCGCGACAAGGGCCTCGACTTCAGCAAAACCAGGCCATCTCCCGCCCTGCCCCTTCTCCGCTGTCCGCCACATTGCGCCGTTACGCGCCACTCGGATGCCCTTCAGATCTGTCGCAGCAGTGGTGCTCTGGGCACGATTGACCTGTGACGGCGAAGTCACGGCCTGGCATGAAGCCTGAGGTGTCCGGAGCACTCGCCGCACGACCGAAGCCGCCTCATCGAAGGAGAGAAATCCGTGCGTACACCGTTCATAGTCACCGGCCCGGGTCGAGCGCGACGGCTGCCCGCCGTATCCGCGGCCTTCGTGGCCTTGGCCGCCACGACGGGCGCTCTCGCCACGCCGTTCCCCGCGGGCGCGAGCGACGCCCAGGTACCGCAGGCCGTCTCCCAGGCGGCGCAGCCGACCAATCAGATGCCGTTCACCGGAAACGGGACGTTCACGGTGCCGGCGGGGGTGACGTCGGTGACCGTGTACACCTGGGCACCCGGGGCGCCCGGTGGCGGTGGCGGAGGAGCCGGCGGAGCCGGTGGCGGCGGCGGTGGCGGTGGTTCCAATCTGGGAATCGGGAACACCCTGGGCGGTGGCGGCGGTGGCGGCGGGGCCGGTGGTGGCGGCGGCGACGGTGGGATCGTGACCGTCAACGGAGGGGGAGGGGAGACCGGGCGTCCGGGCAGCCTGGGCGAACGAGTGAACACCGGCACCGGGGGCGGCCTGTTCTTCACCCTGGTGGAGAACCAGCGGACGCTTGAAGGGGCTGCGGCGTTCAGCGGCGCGTCGGGGCTCCCGGGTGGCGGGGGTCCGGCCGGCGCCGGCGGCAGCGGCGGTGACGGCGGCGAGGCCGGCGAGAACACCGCGCCCGGCGGAGCGGGCGGCTCGCCGGGTGGGGCGTCCAACGGAGGCGGCGCGGCCTCCTTCACCCATCCGGGGGGCTGCGAGGGCACGGCCGTCACGGAAGTGATCGGCGCGAGCGGATCCGCCGGCCTGGGCGGCAGCCCGGGCAATGCCGGTGTCACCGGCGGCGAGGGCAGGCGCGGATCTGTCCCCGGCCCGGGCGAGGCCGGAGGCTCCGGCGGCACAGGCGGCGCGGGTGCTCCTCCCGTCGCCGCGCCCGCCGGCGCGGTCACCCCACCCGCCGGGACCGGCGTCGGTGGCGCGGGCGGCAATGGCGGCAACGCCGACACGGGAGGCCAGGGCGGCAACGGAGCCAGCGGTGTCCTCAACAAAGGATCCAACGGTGCCACCGGCACCGCTGGCACCGCCGGGACGGCCGGTGGGGCAGGCGGCCCGGGCTACGCGCTGATCACCTGGTGAAGGCCTGGCGCTAGGCACTCCGACGGGCCCCGGACAAGGGAAGTTGTCCGGGGTCTGCCACAGCACTCAGCGACCCAGACACCAGGGACGGGGATCAACGAGCCGCTGAACACCCCTGGGCTCGCTGTTGCCCGCACGTCAAACGTCCTCGCCTACACATCATCGGCCTGTGCGCCGAACGGGGCGGCCGGGGTGGTGACGGAGGCGGCTGGCCGGGCGGGCGGAGCGCGGCGGCGGGGATGGCCACTCGTGTCTCTCCTGCGGCCGGGGGTGGGGCCTGGTACCCATCGGGGCTTGGTCAGTCGGTACCGAGGGCTTCGAGCCACTGCCCGGCGTCCATGCCGTCGATGGTCGGGTGGCCGTCGCGGAAACGGATGTCCCGGGGTCCCAGGGAGATGCCGAGCAGCTGCCCGAGGTGCAGGCACTCCCGGACGACGAGTCCCCGGTAGGCGGCTTCGGCGCGGGCCTGGGCCTCGTCGCCGTAGTACTGGCGGGGCTGGTCCCCGGCGAGCATTCGGCCGGCCGCACCGTACGGCTGGCGTTCGACAGTCCACGTGCCCTTGGCGTCGGGGGCCACGGTGAACTGGACGGCCATCGACGGCTGCTCGGGGTAGGTGAGGGTGTAGCGGGTGGCGGGGAGCGTGGGGGTGGGCACTGGGGTCTCCAAGGGGGCGGGGGCGGGGCCTGGTGTCAGGGCTGGACGAGCACGGCGCAGGCGGGGCAGAGCGGGTCTGCGTTGCGCGCCCAGTCGGAGGTGAGCGGCAGGGCCGGGGAGCACAGGGCCCGGCGCTCGGGCAGCGGGGTGTCCGCGCCGGTGACGTGCGGGGCGGTGCCGGGGGTGGCGTAGCCGAAGGTGAGGTGCCGGGGCAGGTCCATGACCTTCAGCGGCTCGGAGGTGGCGTGCACTGGGCGTTCCTTCACGGGGGTGCGGTCAGTGGTGCTCGGTGGACAGGTGCCGCTTGCGGGTCTCGTCGGTGTAGCCCTTGGCGGTGTTCCGGGTGGTCCACCCGCACGTGCACGTGGCGGTGGAGTACGCCCGGCCGGGGCACCCGTCGGTGAGCGGCTTGCCGCTGCTGGTGTGCTTGTGGCTGGGCGGGCATTCGGTGCCGTCGGTGTGGTGGTCGGTGCGGGGCGCGCGGAACTTCGGGGCGGGGGTGGCCTTCGGGCGGCGGGCCCGGAGGGGGCCGGGCTGGCCGCTGGTGCCCGTGCGGCTGATGCTCTCCTGCTCGGCGTCCCACTCGGCCTCGGTGAGGGCATCGCCGACGCACAGCGGCTCGGTGTGGTCCCACCAGGTCTCCCAGTCGCCCGCGATGATCCGCTCGGCCTCGGCCTCTGCCGCCCCTGGGGTGGGTGCGAGGACGGGCACCACGTGCACGTTGATGACGTCCACGGCGACGATGTACTTGGGCATGCTGTTGCTCTCCTGTGCTGCTGGGGCCTGGGGTCTGGCCGGTCTCGGCGCGGTCCGGAGGGGTGTCCGGGCCGCACCGGGGCGGGTCAGGCCGCGAGTTCGGTGCTGCTGACGAGCAGGCCGGGCAGGCAGTCCTGGAGCAGGGCGGGGGTCATCTCGGTGTCGCGGTCGCGGAACCAGCCGAATCCGGGGGCGGTGACGATGGCGAAGGGCTCGCCCCCGTCGGCCGGGACGACGACGCGGTACCGGGCGCGGGGCTTGGCCACTGCCGGGCAGGCGAGGCCGAGTTCGCCCGGGTGGGTCTCGCTGGCGACGCCGTAGCGCACGGTGCCGTCCTTCTCGGTCCAGCGCTGCCAGCCCTTGCCCTTACTGCGGACCTTGCTGGGCTTGGTGGCGGGGCGGGGGCCGGGCCCGATCTTCACCTCGCGGCCGGGGCTGCTGGCGGTGGGCAGATCCAGGGCGAGCTGCACGGCCTTGGTGTGCTTGTTCTGTGCGCCGCGCTGCCGGGCCGGGGTGGTGACGACGACGGGCTTCTTCTCGCCGGGCAGGCGGAGCGTGGTGGTGAGAGCGGCGGGGGTGGGCACTGGTGTCTCCTGCGGATGGTGCGGGGTGGGGGGTCTGGGGCCCGGCCGACGTCGGGGCGTCCGACGCCGGCCGAGGGGGTGGGGCCTGGTGTCAGCGGCTCAGGAGGAGGCGGAGCACGTCCGCCCTGATGTCCGCGAGTTCCGTCCGCAGCGCGGCGTTCGCGGCGGTGACGGCCGCGACGCGGGCGCGCAGTTCGTCCAGCTCGGCGGGGTCCACCTCGTCGTCGGGGTCCGACTCGGCGCGGGCGGCGTGTCCGGCCGGGGTGACGCGCCACACGCCGTGGACGGGCCCGGGGGTGAGGTATCCGGCGTCCGCCAGCCGGGCGGTCGCGGTGCGGTCGGGGTCGGCGACGTCGGCCCCGATGCGGTCGCCGTACGACCAGTGGGACAGGAGCGCGAAGTCCTCGGCGCTGATCACCGGCCGCCCTCCATCTCGCGGATGATCGCTTCGAGTTCTGCGGTGAGTTCGAGCAGCAGGTCCCGGCTGTCGAAGGCGCGGCGGTCGTCGATCTCGTCCCAGTCGTTCATGTGCTCGTCGTCGGCGGGCTGGTCGGGGCTGGTGGGGTCGTAGCTGGGGACGTTGGCGACGAACGAGGCTTCCCAGTCGCGTTCGTTCTCGCGGACACGGTCAACGAGGGCTTGAAGCTGTGCGGTGGACATGGCGCTGTTCCTTCGGGGTGAGGGGGTGGGGCCTGGTGTCTGAGCAGCCATGGCGGGGGCCGGAGGGGGTCCGGCCGCCACCGAAGCGGCTCAGACCTCCATGCCGCGAAGCGCGGCGTTGAACGGGCACATGGCGTCGGTGATCAGCCGGTGCAGGCGGACCCCGGCGGCCCGGCCGCAGTCGTCACAGCTGACCGTGGACGACTCGATCCCGACGCTGTACACGTCCAGGACGGGGGTTCCGTCGGGGCGGCGTCGGACGTTGAACCAGAGCGGGGCGGCGGCTTCGAGCTTCCCGCCGCAGTCCTCACAGGCGAACTCGTCATCGGCGGCGATGTCGAGGTCGGGGACGTCGGCGACGATCGCGGCGAAGGACTGGTCGACGGTGGTGGTCTTGAACAGGTCGACGGGCATGGCTGTGCCTCCGGGGGTGGTTTCTGGGGAAGGTGTGAGGGGGTGGGGTCTGGTGTCTGTGCACCCATGGCGCGGGCCCGGCGGTGGTGCTGGGCCCTCACCAAAGGGGCGCAGCTCAGAGCGACCGGAAGACGTAGTTGCCGCTGGTGTGGGTGTAGTCGCACTCCCACGCGGTCATGTCCGGGAAGGCACGCCACCCCCGACAGCTCTCGCGTACCGCGCGGTACTCGGCGTCCGTCTCCATGAGCTGGTCGTGGGCGAAGTCCTCCAAGTCGTCCCACTGGCCGCAGTAGGCGTCTTCGAAGGTGGCTACGGCGTACTTGGCGTTGCCGACGTACGCGGCGTAGGCGGTGAGGGCTTCCAGTTCTGCGACGATTCCGGCGTCTTCGGCAAGCTCGGTCAGGTAGTCGGCGGTGCGGCTCATGGTGGTGTCTTTCTCGGGTCGGTGCGGGGTGAGGGGCGGGTCAGGCGGCGGTGCGCGGGTCGTCCAGCAGCTCGCCCAACATGAGGTCCAGGCCCCAGGCGGTGACGTCGTCGTGGCGCATGTCCAGGAACGCGGCGCACAGCTCGGGTGCCTGCTCGGGGTGGTCCTGGGCGACCTTGGCCAGTCGCGGCCAGTAGTGGGCGAGTTCAAGGGCGGCGGTGCGGGTCATGGTGGTGCTTCCGTTCGGGGGTGCGGGAGTTGGGAGGGGGTGGGGCCTGGTGTCTACGCGGCGCGGCCGTAGATGGCGCGGTATCCCTGCTTGGAGCCGCGCACGATGGCGCGCACGTCTTCCCGGTATGCGGCCCCTTGCTGGGCGGCGTAGCCGTCCAGGTAGGGCGTCAGGACGTCGGTCAGCGGCTTGCCGGTGGTCCACCCGGCTCCGCCGTACAGGGTCGGCGTGGTCCAGCGCACGGGCGGGCACGACTCTTCGAGTGCGCAGTCGCGGCAGAGTGGTTCGCCGTCCCGGGCGTCCATCACGGTCAGCCACTCGTCGCAGTCGGAGCACTGCGTGTACCCCATGCCGGAGAGGGCGTCTTCCACCATGGCCATGGTGATCTCGCCGAGCGACGGGCAGTGCAGTTCGCGCAGCACGTCCTCCCCGTCCACCCCGTCGGGCAGGGTGAGGGGTGAGCCCTCGATCTCTTCGACCATGGCGGCGTGCTCGCGCTCGTTGTGGTCGTCGTCGTCCAGGATCGGGTATCCGTGCAGGCAGGCCGTGATGCGCTCGGCCACGGCGACGGCGGCCGGGTTGTCGGCGTCGTACATGAGCCACCCGGTGTCGTCCCACGCGCCGCCGATCGGGCCGCACTCCTCCGTGAACCATCGCTTCGCAGCGGCGTAGTTGGACGCCGCGCGGACCTGCTCCGCCTCGGTGGCGTACCAGTGGTCCCCGTCCTCCAGGAACCCGGACACGTCCATCACGAGCGCGATCCGGGCCCAGTCGTGCCCTTCACACTCCCTGATCAGGTTCTGTGCGGTGTCCCAGGAGTTCCCGAACTGGTCGACAGTGGCGCAGAGTTCGGGGGCGAGCGTGGCGTTCATGGTGCGTTCCTTGCGTGGTGCGGGTGGGTTAGCGGGAGAGCCAGTCGCAGGCGTACGCGCTGCCCTGGTCGCAGGCGTCGCGCATGGCGTCCTGCCATCCGTCGTTGAAGGCTTCGACGCGTCCGGTGTCGGGTGCGGTCGGTGCGGCGGTCGCGTGGCCAACCAGCCATCCACAGAGTGCAGTTACGGCGGACAGGGTGAGCGCGGCGAGGGTGTGGCGCAGGTTCATCGCGGGTTCTCCGGGTGTTGAGTCGGCAGGGTCAACGGGCGCGGCGGTTGCGCTTGCCCCGTCGGGTGTCGGTCTCGGCGCGGTCGCGGTCGTAGGCGTTCACCGGGGCGGGGGCGACGGCGGGCGCAGCGGCCTCGGACGGGCCCTGTACGGCCCGCTTGACCAGTCCGGGCACCTTGCCCACCCAGTGGGCGACAAGGCCCGTCAGCAGGGCCGCCGCGAGTCCTCCGCCCCAGTTGTGGGTCTGCCACGGCGACCCGGCCAGCAGCATGACCAGGCCCAGGGCGGCGGGGGTGCAGTGGTTACGCATTGTGATCTCGTTTCGGTCGGTCCGTCACTCTGAGGGCAACACTGCCCGACCCTCACAGCGGATGTCCAATGCGACGTGCGTGACCTGCATCACACATAGCTGAACGCTCGTTCTCGCCAAGTCGGAAGACGCGCGCGCTCGCGAAGAAGCTTGAACTTCGTTGCTGCACAAGGGTTTTGGCTGCCCAGTCGCGACGATTCGACGGCTGTTGCGGGGTGACCCGGGGGGTGCCTCCCGCGCGCGTTCCTTCATTGCCCGGAGCGTCATAGCAGTCGAGATCCGATACGAACGCCGGCCGACCCCTTCTTCTGGATCATCTACACAGCGTGACCAGCGAGGATGGACTGTTTGTCACACACTGATTGCGGAGAGTGAGACCACGGGCGTCGGCCGGCGTGTTAACCGGAGCCGCTTAATACATGTGGAGGCCGCTCCGCGCGCGTGCGCGCACATGTTGCTGCGGCACCCGGCCGGCCTCCCCTCGCAGCCCCGCCAGGGCAACGCTCCCCGATCGGTCCTCTCTCCCCGGTTGTGGTCGAGCACCTGGCGGGGTCCTGCGCTCAAGGAGGTCACTGTGCCCGCGAGTTCGCGCCGGACGACCCCGCTGCCCCCGCACTGGGCTCGCCTTCGCCGCGCGGTGATGAACCGCGACGCCTGGCGCTGCCAGCACGTCCGCTACGACACCGGCGAGCCGTGCGCCGAGCCCGCCCGCCACTGCGACCACATCGTCCCCGCCTCCGAAGGCGGCTCCGACGCCCCCGCCAACCTCCGCGCCCTGTGCGACTGGCACGTGCTCCGCAAGGACGCGGCCGACGCCGGCCGGGCCCGCCGACGAGCCACCGCGGAGCGCTGGCAGCCCGCCCGAACCCGCCGACCACACCCCGGGGAGGTCCGTTGAACGTCGACCCGACCGAGAAGGACCCGGCGAAGATCCGCGCCGCGCTGGTCGCCCTGTACGAGACCGAGCTGGACTTGGAGCCGACCGACCTCGCGCTGATCGACATCGCCGCGCCGATGCTCGCCCGCGCTGCCCAGCTCGACGCCGTGGTGAAGCGCGAAGGCCAGATGATCCCCGGCGGCAACCGCGCCGGGATGTTCGTCCTGCACCCCGGCATCGCGCAGGCCCAGACCAACCGGGCGAGCGCGGCCGGCTACCTCGCCAAGATCCGCGGTGAGGGCGAGGGCCCGAAGCGTGGCCATAACGCCCGCGACGCGATCGCCGCCCGCTGGGGCAACCGAGTCTGAGAAGGGGGCCGCCGTGGCACGCCGCAAGACCCGGGCCGCCGGGCCCTCGGACGAGTCCCTGCGCATCGCGCGGACGATCGTCTACTACGAGGCGTGCCTAGACCGCGAGGTCGCGCACGCCGTTGCCCGCGAGCTGTGGGCCCACGACATGAGCTCGCCCTTCGCGGCCGGTGAGCACGTCTCCGCTGACGCTGCCCGGCTGCTCGAAGCCCGCGCTCGCCGGGAGGCAGCCAAGCCGTAGAGCGGGGTTGTCAGTCTTCCTCCCGAGGGGGTTGCGCCCGGCGTTGCCGCAGTTCCTCACGCCTGGTTTCTTGCACGCTCTCGAACCGGCGAGTCTCAGCTTCGGTTTGCGTCGCGTGGATGTCGACCAGCGTCTTCAGGAACATGCCGACCGCGATGATCGCCCCGGTGGCCAGAACTGCCAGCAGTTCGGGGCGGACGGCTGCGGAGCTAACAGGATCAAGCGAGTCGTCCGGGAGCGGGTCCAGTCCATCAAAGTGCTCTGACATGGCGACAGCTTAGAGCGTCTTCTGGGCCGATTCAGCTGCCCGCTTTCCGAGTTGAGCAGAGCGGCCCACCGTGCCGCCTGAGGAGATCCGCTCCGGGAGGTGACGGCGCTGACCATCACCTACGAGCCGGTCCGCACCATCGCGGACACCGTCCCGCACCCGCACCGCACCCTCGCGGGCGAGCTGCTGCGCTGGTCGGCGCACGCCTTCCGGCCGGACTGGAAGTACAGCCCCGAGCAGTGCCGCATCCTGGCCCGCTGGTACGAGCTGCGTGACGACGCCGTGCCCGAGGACCCGAACGACCCCGAGACCTGGGGCCGGGCCTTCCGCTGGGAGTCCGGCACCCTGCGCCGCCTGAAGGGGTGGGGCAAGGACCCGATGATGGCCAGCGTCTGCGCGATGGAGTTCGTCGGCCCGTGCCGCCTGGTCGGCTTCCGGCCCGACGGCTCGCCGATCGGCGGCCCGCCGCAAGAGGCGTGGGTCCAGATCTTCGCCACGGCGGCCGGCCAGAACGTCAACACAATGAGCGCGTTCTCCACGATCTTCAGCCAGGCCGCGATCGACCGGTACGCGATCAAGCTCGGCCAAGAGGTCTGCTACGCGAGCCAGACCGACACCGACGGCCGCCAGTGCCGACTGGAGGCGAAGGCGTCCAGCTTCCGCGCTGCGGAGGGCGGGCGCCCATCTCTGGCACTGCTCAACGAAACGTGGCACTGGGTGCAAGCCACCGGGGGCCCCCGCCTGGCAGCCACCATTCGGCCCAACGCCACCAAAGTTGGCGGGCGAACGATGGAGATCACCAACGCCCCCGTGATCGGCGAGGAGTCGGTGGCCGAAGGCACCTGGTACGCCTTCCAGAAGCAACGCGACGGGGTCAACCGCGACGCCGGTATCTACTACGACTCGGTGGAGGCCCCGGCCGGGGTCGACCTCGCCGACGAGGACCAGCTGCGCGCCGCGATCCTGTGCGCCCGGGGCGACTCGGTGTGGATCAACCCCGACCGCGTGATGAAGGACATCTGGTCCGCCTCCACGTCCGAGGACGAGTCCCGCCGCAAGTACCTCAACCAGCTCAGCTCACACGATGACGCGCTGGTGGACCGCGACACCTGGGACCTGGCCACGGTCGAGCCAGCCGATGGAATACGGCCGGGTGAGAGAATCATTCTGTCATTCGATGGCGGCAAGACGGACGACTCAACAGCACTGCTGGCCATGCGCGTTCGGGACAAGCTGGTCCAGAGAATCGCGCTGTGGGAGAAGCCCGACGGCCCGGCCGGCAAGCACTGGGAAGTCGACGGGGCCGAGGTCAACGACATGGTCGGCCACGTCTTCCAGAAGTACACCGTCACCGCGTTCTTCGCCGACGTCGCCGGGTGGGAGTCCTACGTCGCCGACTGGTCGGAGAAGTACGGCAAGCACCTGCTGATCAAGGCGTCCGGGAAGTCGACGGTCGGCTTCGACATGCGCGCCAACCAGCGCGAGATCACCACCGAGCACATGGCGCTCGTCGGGGCGATCGAGACCTCCGCCCTGCCCCACGTGCGCGACTACTCGCTCACCCGGCACACCCTCAACGCGCGCAAGAGGCCCAACCAGTACGGGATCTCGTTCGGCAAGGAGTCGCGCGAGTCGAAGCTGAAGGTCGACCTGTACGCCGCGATGGTGATCGCCTGGATCGCCCACCGCCGCCTCACCGAGAGCGGCAAGCTCAAGCCGCAGAAGCGGCCCGGAACGCTACAGACCCGAGGAGGGTTCTGATGTCCCTCCCCGCCGTCCTGACGCGTGCCCGCCACGCGAAGGGGCTGATCGACCGCGACCAGGAGCGGCTGAACCTGGTCGACCGCTACGCCCGGGGCCTGCACCGCGCGCCGTGGATGCCTGCCAAGGCGAACAGCGAGTTCAAGGACCTGGTGAAGCGGTCGATCGTGAACGTCTCCGGCCTGGCGGTGGAGGCCCCGCTGAACGCGCTGCGGGTGCAGGGCTTCCGCAAGCCGGGCAGCGGTGAGAACGCCTTCGAGTGGAAGTACTGGCAGAAGAACCGGCTGGACGAGCGGCAGAACGCGGTTCACCGCGCCGCCCTCACCAGCGGGGCCGCGTACGTCGTGGTCACCCCCGACCCGCGCCGGGGCCGCCGCGAGCCGCTGATCCGCGCGTACGACGCGATCAGCACCGTGGCCGTCTACGCCGACCCGGCGTGGGACGAGTTCCCGGTGTACGCGCTGCACGTTCCCGAGCAGCAGCCCGACGAGCACCGCACGCTCGCATACCTGTGGGACGACGTCGCGCGCCACACCGTCGACCTGGACGCCGAGCCGGAGGCCGCGGTGCTCGCCACCGAACCGCACGGCATGAACGTCTGCCCGGTCGTCCGGTTCTCCCCGGCCGTGGACCTTCGGGGCCGCACCCGGGGCCTGGTCGAACCGCTCGTCACCTCGCAGGACCGCCTCAACCAGCAGACGCTGTCCCTGCTGCTCAACGAGCACTGGGGCGCTCACGCCATCCGCTACGCGACCGGCCTCGCGCCGTCCGAGCGCCTGGACCCGGAGACAGGTGACCCGCTGCGCGATGCGGAGACGGGCGAGCCGGTGTACGACGTGCCCTCGCTGGACCCGTCCACGCTGCTGATGGCCCCGAACAGTGACGCCAAGTTCGGCCAGCTCCCGGCCATGCCCACAGCGGACCTGCTGAAGTCCCGCCGTCAGACCATCGAAGAGATCATGGGCCTGGCCGATGTGCCGCCGCACTACCTCGCCGGGTCGAACCTGGTGAACTTGAGCGCGGACGCCCTGGCCGCAGCGGAGACCTCGTTCAAGAGGTTCCTGTCCACGCTTCAGGACTCGCTGGGCGAGTCGTGGGAGTCGGTGTTCCGGCTGTGCGCGCTCGCGGCCGGCCGGGGCGAGATCGAGCAGGACGAGAGCCAGGTCGAGTGGGGCGAGAAGGCAACTCGCAGCCTCGCGCAGGCCGCCGACGCCATGGTCAAGCTGATGCAGCAGGGCGTCCCGCTCAGCGTCGCGCTGCGCAAGGTGCCGGGCTTCAGCCAGGCGGACATTGACGAGGCGGTGAAGGCCGCCGAGGAGGCCGCCCGCAAGGCGGAGGCCGCCGAGGCCGAGGCCCTGAAGCAGCAGAAGGAGGCGGGCGGTGGTGTGGACTCCAAGGTCCGCCGAGATCCTTCGGGCGGTGGCCGCGTACCAGCTCGCGCAGCAGGCGCTGGCCGGTGAGTTCGCCGCTCGCTGGGCCGAGGCCCTGGCCGCCGTCGAAGCCCGGGACCTGGCCGACTCGCTGACCGTACTCGAAGCCGAGTACGCGGCGGCGATCCGCGAATCCGCGGCGGCCTCCCGGGTGCTATCGGTCGCCTTCTACCGGCTGGTCCGCGCACTGGCGACCGGCCGTGTGATCGGAGGCCCCGGCTACCGCCCGGGTGCCTCGCTCGGCTCCCTGTGGGCCGACTTCAACAGGGCCACGGGCAAGCGCACCGGCACCGGACCGCGCGAGCCGCTGCCCGTGGACACCCGCAACCCCTTCCCCGCCGAAGACATCGCCCGCGAGACCGACAGGGTGGAAGAAACGTTCCGCCACCAGGTCGCTGACCGCGTCGCCAAGCACGAGCGCGAGCGCAAAGGTTCGGCCGCGCTGGACGACGCGGAGCTGGTGGCCTGGGAGCGCGAGTTCCTGGAGTCGCTGAAGACCGGCAGCGCCGGGGCGGGCGGGATGCTCGTCCAGGACGGCGGCCGGGACGTGATCCACACCGCCCTCCAGGACGACCCGGGGGCGCTCGGCTACTACCGCAAGACCGACAGCTCCCCCTGCCACTTCTGCGCGCTGATGGCCTCGCGCGGCGCGGTCTACAAGTCCAAGCGCACGGCCGCGTTCGGCGCGCACCCGCACTGCCACTGCCAGGCCGTCCCCATCTTCTCGCGCCGCTACCAACTCCCAGCCGAGAACGGCAGGTTCAGCCGGATGTGGCGCGACTTCGGGGGCGGGTCGCTGGCGGACTGGCGCACCTACTACAGCAAGACCACGAAGACTTAGGAGAGACGTGCCCGAGACCCCGACGCCCGACACCCCGACCCCGGCCGAGGCGATCCCCGGCGGCGTGGTCCACCCGGACACGCCGCCCGCAGCTCCGGAGCCCGAGGGCCCGCCCGCCGACGGCGGTCAGGAGAGCCCGGCCCCGGTCCCGGCGGAGCCGGACTACAAGGCGCTGTGGGAGAAGATGCAGGCCGACCTGGCCGCCACCCGCGAGCGCTCCGACGAGGCCGGCGTCGAGGCGGACGAGCTGCGCGCCCAGGTGGCCCAGCTCCAGGAGCAGGCCCTTCGGGACCGCATCGCCGCCGAGTACGCCCTGCCGCCGGTCCTCGCCGCGCTGGTCCAGGGCGGTGACGAAGCCGCCGTGCGCCAGCACGCGGAGGCCTTGGCCGCCGTCGCCGCGCCCAAGCCGTTGATGGGTGCCGGCGGGCTGACCCCGCACTCCGAGCCCGACCCCTACAAGGGCCTGGCCGAGAAGCTGCGCCAGCGCCGTTTCGGCATCTGAGCCACCCCCACCCGCACTACATGAGGCCGCCCTGCCCCGGGGCGGCCTTTCGTCTCCCCGAGGAACAGCGCTATCTCTCTCAACCCCGCACGTGCCAACGCCTTCCAGAACCCCGACAAGCTCATTGGCCAGGCTCTCGCGAACCTCAAGGACTCCGTGGTCCTGGCGGGCATGTTCGACCGCCGCCCGGCGTCCGAGTTCATCAACGCCACCGGTCAGGTGCTCTCGATCCGCCGCCCCGCCCGTCTGAAGGGCGCGGAAGAGGCCATCGACGCCAAGAGGAAGTTCAACGACACCTCGACCTGGATCCAGTCGGAGAACCTGAACGAGGGTCTTCTCACGGTCAAGATGGACACCCACGCCTACTCCGCGGTGGACCTCTCCGACGCCGAACTCACGCTCGACCTACTGTCCTTCGGTGAGCAGGTGATGGTCCCGCAGATCGACTCGGTCACCGAACGCCTTGAGAACAAGGTCGCTAGCGCGATGACCGAGTTCCCCGAGGTGGCGAGCGCCGCGAAGATCCCGGTCGACCTCACCAAGGCGGCCGGCGACGAGCAGGCCGGCCGGATGATCCGCAAGGCGCTCGCCCGCCTGCGCGTCCAGCTCAACCGCGAGAACGTCCCCGCTGAGGGCCGGACCGTCGTCCTGGGCTCCGAGGCCGCGTTCTACCTGCTCAACGACCCGAACATCCTCAAGGCGAACGAGCACGCCGATGGCGGCGCGGCCCTGAAGGAGAGCACCCTCGGGCGTATCCACGGCTTCCGCCTGGTGGAGTCCACGAACGACAAGCTGAACCCGCTGGGTCTCTACGCCTTCCACCGCAGCGCGATCCAGCTCGTCTCCGGTGCTCCGTCCGTCCCGGAGTCCGCGAAGGGCGGCCGGCAGTCGGCGGACGGTTTCTCGCTGAGGTGGATCAAGGACTACAACAGCGGCGCGGCCATGGAGCGGAGCTTCCTCTCCTCCTACTGGGGCGCGACCCTGGTCACCGACCTGAAGAAGGGCGAGACCAACTGGCAGGACCCGAAGAACCTGGTCAAGGTGCGCGGCGTCAAGGTCACGTTCACCGGCGAGCCGGTCGCCGCCAAGACGGCCGACTTCGCCCTGGCCGCCTGACCGGGGCCGTGGCGCTCGACGTCGCCGACCTCTTCAAGCGCCTCGGCCGCCCCGCCCCCGAGCCCGGCACACCGGACTGGGAGCGGGCCAGCGCCGCACTCGAAGACGCCTTCTGGGTGATCACCGCGCAGGGCCACCCCGCGTGGACCCCACAGCGCCACCCCCCGGTGATCCGCACCCTGGCCCTGGCCCTCGCCGACCGCCGCTTCCGCAACCCCGAGGGATACGTCCAGGAACAGGCCGGAGAGGTCTCCTACCGCATGCCCGACGGCTCGCCGATGGGCCTTGCCCTCACCCGGGGCGAGGTCGCCCTGATCGAGCGGACGGCAGGCCGCGGTGGTCTCAAGTCCGTTCAGGGCCGCCGCGAGGCGGTCTCGCGGGGCCTGCGCACCGGCTACCCGTTCCCGGACCCCGAGGACTACCGGGGTGCCGCGTGAGCCTGCTGGAACGCGGACGCACCCGGGTGACCGTCCACACCGTCCGCATGGTCGATGACGGCTACGGCGACCGGCGACCGGCACCCGGCCCGAGCAGCACCTACTCGGCGTGGGTCCAGCCGGTTGGCGACGCCGCCGGGTGGCGGGCCCCGGTCGGCGCTCAGGTCGGCTGGTCCCCACCGGTGCGCCGCAAGGTGGTGTTCCCGCCGGACACCGTGATCGACAAGTGGTCCGCCGTCTCCTTCGAGGACCCGGGCGACCCCGGAACCCGCTGGGCCGTGGTCGATCCGCCCCGCGCCCACCACGGCGCGTCCGACCGCATGCGATTCGTGACCGTGATCGTGGAAGGCGGTGGGCAGAGTGGCGGAGATCCGGCCGGACTGTGACGCCGTGGTCGCCGCCCTGCCCGGCGTGATGGGCGCGCTCAAGCTGGAGGCCGAGGAACGAGCGGCCCGCGTCGTCGCGAAAGCCAGCCTGCACGTCGACACCGGCGAGTTCATCGCCGGGATCAAGGTGCGCCGCCACGCCAAGGGCTACGCGATCGTCAACCTGGACCCGCTGGCCGCCCACAAGAACTGGGGCGGCTGGAACGAGCGGGCCGGGCGTCACGTGGACGGCATCCACGCGATGGAGGCCGCCTTGTGGTGACCCCGGAGCCGTACCTGATGCCCGACTCCGAGCGCATCGTCCTGGACGCCCTGCGCACCACCCTGCCCGGCATCCGGTGCGCGGTCTACCTGCCCACCGACTGGCAGTTCGCCCTGCGCGAGAGCGGCGGCCTGGTGATCGCCCGCCGCGTCGGCGGCGTGATGCGCGACAAGAGGCACATCGACGAGGGCATGTTCGTCGTCCAGACCTACGCCACCTCGCGCACGGACGCCTCCCTGCTGGCTCGCCGCGCCCGCGCCGGCCTGGTCCGCCTCACCTTCGAGCAGTTCGGCAACGCGGACGGCTACCTGTCCCGCTTCCGGGAGGCCACGGGGCCGATCATGACCACCGACCCCATGACCGAGGCCCAGCCGGACTTCTACCGGTTCTCCGCCAACTACATGATCGCAACAAGGCCCCGCTGAGGGCCGGAAAGGAGTCAGCATGGCTGACGACTCCCCGGTCCTGGTACCGGGCACCGGATACATCTACGTCGCCTCCCCGGGCACCCCGCTGCCGGACCTGAAGGCCGGGTGGGACCCGAAGGACTCGACCAAGTGGGGCCCGAACGGGCTGACTTGGAAGAGCATCGGGAACACCTCGCTGGACACCGGCATCGAGATGGCCGTGGACGGCGACGACCCGGAAGTCCTCGGGAGCTGGCAGTCCAAGAGCCTGAAGACGACCGACCCCGGCAAGACGTACTCCGTGGCCATCGCGCTGGAGGACTTCACGGCCGAGTCGTACAAGCTCTACTACGGCACCGACAAGGGGCTGGACTCCAAGGGCCTGTTCTCGATCCCGACGTCCCCCACCGCGCAGAACCGGGCGCTGATGATCGCTGCGGTGGACGGCGGCAAGGCGGTCGTCTGGCACTACCCGCGAACGTCGATCATCGGCGCGGACGCCGTCAAGATCGACCCGGCCGCCCTGACCGAGATGCCGGTCAAGGCCACCGTCGTGGCCCTCAACCAGGCCGCCCCGCTCGGCACGGTCAGCCCCGTCTTCGACCTGGCCGCCGGCCTTCAGCCCGCAGCCTGATCAGGCCCCTTTCCGACCTCTCCATGCGCCGCCTGAGGTGCTGGCTCCCGCCACTGCCGCAACTCGTCCCGGAGCTTCCGAAGCGCCTGGCTGGTGACGATCGTGTCCTCGCTAAGCGACGGAATCCAACGCCTGAGAACAGCCCGAAGGATGAGCACGACGGCACTGACGGCCACGCTGATAGGTGCCAGCCACTCCGGAACCTGCACAACAACTCCTCTGATCTCAAGGCAGATCGGGAGTTGACCTGGCCATATGCAGGACTCGACCCGATCTACCGCATGCGGTAGACGAATCGAGACCTTCCGGCGCAGGTTCTCGGGTGGATGACGAAGCACTGGCTCCGGCATCCTGCGGCACTGATGGGCCGCTGCCCTTTCGGGCACTCACCCTCACACAACTGTGAGGTACGGAAGAAGCACACGCATCAAGTGCCCGGCACTGAGATGCCACTTCTTCCATGCTGAGCCCCCCGCCGCTGAGCGGCAGTGGGTGAGGGGCCGTGATGGGCCTCTCTCTACTCAAATTCTCTGACTCCTAGTCATCACTGTCAACCCGTTCCGAACGAAGCTGTTTTCTTTCGCTTCACCGTGAGCACCACCCTTGGAGACTCCCAACTTGACCACCCTGGACTTCGCCGACCTCAAGGCCGAGGCCGAGCGCAAGCACACCGGCAAGGGCCTGAAGTTCATCGCCGCAGGCGGCAAGAAGATCCGGCTGCGCCGGATCGAGGCCCTGCCCGGCGGCGACCTGAAGTCGGCGCTCGCCCTGCTGGACATCGTGCAGTCCGAGAAGGTCAGCAACGAGCGGCGCATCGACGCCATGACGGGCCTGCTGGTCGCGGTCGCCTCCGACAAGAAGGCCATGCGCGAGTCCGTGGACGCGCTGCCGCTGGAGCAGACCATGACCGTGGTCGAGCGGTGGATGGAGCTGGCCGCGCCGGGGGAAGCTCCGGCCTGATCGGGCTGCTGGACAAGCACGGCGCGGAGATCACCGCCGACCTGCGCCGCTTCTGCGGCGTGGACGTCCTGGACTTCATCCGGGGCCGGCACTCCGCTCGCCTGATCCTCTCCCTGATCGGGACATTCCCCGACGACTCGGCGACGCTGGCCGCACTCCGCGGTGGCCGTGAGGCGCTGGGCTGGGATGCCCGGACCTACGTCCTGGCGGACCTGGTGGACGCCGTGCAGGCGCTCACCCACGTACAGGTCGCCAAGGCTTCGAAGAACCCTCGCACGGTCGAGCGGCCGAAGCCGTATCCGCGCCCGTACGCCAAGCGCACCGGCCGGCCGACCGGCACAAGCCCCTTCGCCGCCGCCCTCCAGCGCGAGGTCGGCGAAGGCGGCGGCATGGTGCTCGCCGAACCGTTTGCCCCTCTTGCAGAAACGTTCCGCCTTCCGGCGGCCGTGCTCGCGCGCTCCAACGCGCCAGAGCGGCCCGCGCCGGTCCGACTCACGTAGGAGGTGAGCCTGTGGCCGGTCCCGGCGGCAAAGAGGTGGGACGCCTCCATGTGCGCGTCCTGCCGGACACCGACGGCTTCCGGGACCGCTTGAAGCGGTACCTGGAGATGCTGGAGCGCTACACCAAGCTCTCCGTCAAGCTCGACCTTGACACCACGGGTGTGAACGCCCGGCTGCGGGAGCTGACCCACGACCACCAGGTCAGGGTCAACGTCTTCGCCGACACGGCGGAGGCCGCAGCCCGGATCGCGGCGCTCACCCGCGAGCGACGAGCGAGGGTTCGGGCGGACGCGGACACCGCGCCGGCCGAGGCCCAGATCCGGGCGTTCACCGGCCGCCGCTGGCGGCTGGGCATCAACGTCCACCTCGCCAGAGGCGGACTCGACCGGATCAAGTCCGGTCTGCGGGAGGCCGGTTCGGGGGCCGCGGAGGTCGCCCGCAACTTCGGCCGGCTGTTCACGCTCTCGATAGAGCAGACGGCCTCCGCCCTCCAGGGCATCGGCTCGGGCATCAGCTCGGCCGCACAGGGCACGCTCGGCATGGCGGCGGGTTTCGCCCAGTCCGCCGCCGCAGCAGCACCGCTGCTGGTGCTGGTCACGGCCATCGCCTCGTGGGTGACGGTCGTCGCCTCCGGACTGGTCGGCGTCCTGGCGCTGGCGGCCCTGCCGGTCCTGCCGCTTGGCCTTGCGGCCATCGCTGCGGCGGGCAACATGAAGGACCTCGGCAAGGCCGCCGAGGACGCGATGACCAGCGCCTCGAAGGCGCTGCAACCCGCAACTTCCGCCATCCGCAAGGAACTTGGCGGTTCCGTAAAGGATGTCACGGCCTGGTTCAAGCAGGCCGAACCGCAGTTCAAGGCGTTTTTCGACGCCGGGGCGCAGTACGTCCGCCCCATGGTGAAGTCGGTCACCGCCTTCACTGACACGCTCTTCCCGAAGTTGACGGCGGCGATGCTGTCGCCCGGGATGCGGGCGTTCACCGACGAGTTGCCCAAGGCGCTCGTCGGCATCGGGGCCAGCCTCGGTCTTTTTTTTCTTGTCCTGGCCAACGGGGGCGACCGGCTCAAGCTGGTCCTCGGCCCCCTGGTCGGTGTCCTGGACGCGGTTCTCCAGGGGCTCGCCTCCCTGGCGGTTCAGTTCTCGCCCGAGATCGCCGCGTCGATCTCGTGGTTCGCGGACACCCTGCGCCAGTTCTTCCAGGTCTTCAAGGACAACGCCCAGGCCACGGCCGCCATGATGCGGTTGGTCGACCTGGGCTTGCGAGCCCTGGTCGTCGGCTTCGACATCACGATGACCGCCTGGAACGCCCTGGCGGTCGCCGCCGTGGCAGCCTGGCACGCCGTCCAAGCAGCCTGGGACGGACTGACGTCCGCCACCTCCGCAGCCTGGTCCGCCGTGACCTCGTGGACGGCCTCGTGCTGGTCGTCCGTGACGTCCACCGTCTCCTCGGCGGCCAGCGCCGTGGCCTCTGCCGTCTCGACCGCCTGGAGAAACGTTTCTTCTTGGACTTCCAGCACCTGGTCGTCCGTGACCTCCTGGACCTCGTCGGCCTGGTCGTCCGTGACGTCCGCCGTCTCTTCGGCGGCGTCCTCCGTGGGCAACGCCGTCTCGACAGCCTGGCGCAACGTCCAGTCGTGGACGTCGTCCGCCTGGAACTCCTGTGTCAACGCGGTGACTTCGGCCTGGTCGAACATCGCCAGCGGCGTGTCGTCCGGGATCTCCACGGTGGTCTCGTACGTCTCCAGCCTCCCGGGCAAGATCCTCGGCGCGATCGGCGACCTGGGCGGCCTCCTGTACGACAAGGGCAAGTCGGCGATCCAGGGCCTGGTCAACGGCATGAAGTCGATCAGCGTCGGCGGCATCGTCTCCGGCATCGTCGGCAGCCTCAACCCCTTCAAGGCCAGCGCGCCCGCTGCCGCCCCGGCCGCCGCGCCGCGCTCGCTGATGGCCGCGCCGATGGCGGCCTTCGCCATGCCGACCGCCCTTCGGGCCTCCGCGTACGTGAGCCCGCTGGAGCAGGCCATTCGCCCGGTCGCCACGGGGCTTCGCTCGCTGGACTCCTACGGCTACGGCCAGCGCGCCGCAGCCGGGCTGCGCCATCCGGACACCGCTTCCAAGGCGGGCCGGGAGCGCTACGGCCCGCGCATCACCGTCAACGCCACCACCAACGCCAACCCCCACGAGATCGGCAAGCAGATCGCGTGGGAGCTGAAGACCTCGGGGAGGTAGCAAGATCGGGGCTCTCTCCCCACCTTTCATCGGCGACGTCACCTCCACCAGCGCCCGCGTCTTCTTCGAGAAGACGGCAGGCGCGTGGACGGACATCGAAAGCACCAACACCACCACCGGCAAAGCGCATTACGACGCCGAGGACCCCACGTGGCCGGGCTCGGCCGTCATCGGCGACGGCGGCCCGCTGGGCGACGACCCGCCTCTGGAACCGGACACCGAGTACCGGGTCCGCTACCACAGCACCGGGGACGGCCTGGACGCCTGGTCGGAGGCGGTCACCTTCCGCACCCTGCCGGTGCTGCCACCGCCGAAGCTGCCGAGCATCGGCCCCCAGCCCAGCGCCCACAACCCCTACACCGGCCAGCCCTGGACGGCGACGTGGGGTGGGCTGCTGCTCGGTGAGGGATCATCCGTCGTCCTGGAGGAGGTGGCCGGCCTCCTGGACGCACCCGACGTCCGCAGCAGTGACGCCGAACTGCTCCAGCGCGACGGCCTGACCCCGGGCACCGACTACATGGGCGCCCGCACCGTCACCCTGACCATGCTCGCCCTGGATGACCACGAACTGCCCGCCCTGCTGGCCGCGTTCGCCCCCGGCGGCGACGAGCGGCCCTTCGAGTTCGCGTTCCCCGGGGTGGCCGGCGGGAAGGCCCGGATCATGGCCCGGGTCCGCAAGCGCAACGTCACCATCGACCGGGACTTCCACGCCGGCCGCCGCCGCGCCACGGTCGAGCTGGTGGCCACCGACCCCCGGCTGTACTCGGCCGACGAGGCGACCGCGACCGTAGCGGTGGCCGTCCCCCGGGGCGGCCGGCCGATCTTTCCTTTGACGTTCCCCTTCGACATGGGCACCGGGCCCACCGCCCGAGCCGCGCCGGACATCACCAATGCGGGCTCGGTCGACACCTGGCCCGTCATCCGGCTCACCCCGCGCACCGGCGAGATCCGCGACCCGTCGCTGACCCTCGTCCACGGCGGCGACCGCAAGCGCTTCGCCGCCAGGGGGCTCCGGGTCGGCCGGGGCGACGCCCTGGTCGTCGACATGGGCCGCCGCCGCATCACCCTCAACGGCGCATCGCGCTTCGGGCAGGTCGACCAGGCCTCCACCTGGTTCTCCGTCCCGCCCGGCGCAAGCACCCTTCAACTCGACGTACTGGAAGGCCCCGACGGGGTCACGGCGGACGTGCAGTGGCGCTCCGCCTGGATGTAAGGACCCCTCTCTCTTTGGCTGTTGAACTCCGCGCCCCGCTCTTCATTCAGCAAGGCAGGTACGACGCGCTTGATCTTCGGACGATGATCGGCGGAACCCGGGGCGCCCACGTCGGCGTGTCCGGCCCCACCGCCCTACTGGTCGAGAAGGTCGACCACCCGACCCCGCGCGTGTCCGTCGCGGCGGGCTCGGTATGGCTGCCCGACGACGTCGCCGTGTCCCACAAGGGCGCCGTCCACTTCGCCAACCTGGACTCGTCGATCCAGCTCCAGTGCTCCACCCCAAAACCCGGTGAGGCCGCGCGCGCCGACCTGGTGGTGGCCTTCGCCGACCCGGACAGCGCCCCGGCGGGCCCGCTGCTGATGGACATCCGCACCACCGCCGACCAGTACATGCAGCCGGTCACCTACGCCTCCGACGGCACCCCCTACGCCACCGCGGCCTCCGGCACGCAGGTGACCAAGGAGGGCGCGCGCGGCTGGTCCATCGCCGTCCTCGCCGAGTCAACCCCGGGTGCGCAGGACTGGCCCGTGCCGTCCAACTGCATCCGCCTGGCCGTCGTCAGCATCTCCAAAACCGGGATCACCGGGATCGAGGACGTGCGCTTCGTGCCCGCCGGGCAGCTCGACACCACGCCGCTGCGCCACCTGCGCACCGCCGGTGCTCAGGGCGTTGCCCAGGCCGCCACCGGGGCCCCGGCCGGCTCTCTGGTCTACGACTCGGCGAGCACCGCCCTGCACAAGGTCACCGGCCCCGGCACCACCGCCCCCCTCGTCCCCGGCGCGGTCCGGCTGGACGCCGTCTACCAGGCGGGAGACGGATCGTGGGGCGACGACGCCTGGCACGTCTTCACCGCTCCGGCGGCCCCCTACCCCCGGCTGGTGACGGTGTCCTTCGAGGCGACCTACCGGGGTGAGTTCGGCGAGGGCTGGGTCATCCCGATGCTCGTCGGCCACGGCGAGCGCCGCCGCGCGGGCCGCCCGCAGTACACCAGGGCCGGTGACACCCACGACGCCCGGGGAAGCGCCACCATCCGGGTGCCCGCCGGGGCACCGCTGGACGTCTCCGCGACCTGCGCCCCGGAGTACACGCTGAACAACAACGTCAAGCTCACGGCCGCCTGGACGTCCTACGCCGACGCCGTCGTCACCCTGGCGGCCTGATGGCGGGCGACAACGGCTACCGCGTGATCCTCTCCGAGTTCAAGGGCGGCGCTCTGCTGGCCGAGCTGCCCGTCTCGGGGCTGAACTACCGCTCCATCCTCAACGCCCCCGGGGCCGCCAGCTTCACCGTGCCGCTGAACGCCGAGCCCCTGGAGGGACTGGACTGGTCGCTCATCTCGCCGTGGCGCATCATCGCCCACGTCCAGCGCGGCAGCCGCGTCCTGTGGGGCGGCCCGCTGCTGACCTGGTCCGTGGACCTGGCCGCCGAGGAGATGACGCTCGGCTGCGTCGGCCTGTGGGACTACTACCGCAGAAACATGATCAACCTCGGGTACAGCACCGGCACCACACCGCGCGAACAGACCACCATCGCCCGCGAGTTGATCCAGCAGTTCGCCGACACCCCCTCACCCGTCGCCCCCGGCCGCCCCGGCTACTGGGGCAGCAACGGACCCGGCGCACTCACCTTCGACCCCGACCTGAACACCATGAAGCGCGAACGCACCTACCCCTGGTTCGAGTGGAAGAGCGTCGGTGAGGCCGTCGAGCAACTGGCGGGCGTGATCAAGGGCTTCGACTTCCGCATCGACCACGACTGGGACGTGGACGCCCACGCGATCCGCAACCGCTTCCGCTTCCTGTACCCGGCCGGGGGCGAGGCGACCGGCATCGTCCTGGAGCACGGCACCAACTGCACCGTCACCTCCGTGACGTCCGACGGCGATCAGATGTGCACCGAGACTGGCGTCAACGGCGCGGGCGAAGGCTGGGGCCAGCTCAAGAGCTGGTGGTACAACGGCCAGCTCGAAACCGAGGACGGCCGCCGCATCCCCCGCCTCGCGTCCATCGCCACGAACAACTCCGTGGTCAGGACCGAAACGCTCACCGCGCAGGCCGAGCGCATGACCGCCGTCGGAGCGTTCCCCCTCATCGTCCCCGAGATCACACTCCACCCGGGCGGCGAGTACACCGCCGCCGAGCTGCGCGTCGGCCACAAGATCCGCGTCCGCGCCCGCACCGCCCGCTGGCCCGGCATCGACGCCGAGTACGTGATCCAGGAAATCAACACCAAGGCCTCCCGCAGCGGCGAGGAGACCACCCTCACCCTCGTCCCCGTCACGATCTTCGAGCGCGTGGACGACTGGGTGAAGGGCGAGCTGGAGATGGCCGCATGACCGTCTACGGCCGGCCGACCCTGGCGGACGAGTTCCAGGGCATCGACACCCGCCTGTCCGCGATGGAGCGCACCGCAAGCGCGCTCGGCGCGGTACTGCCCATGACCCCCTACCGCCCCGGCCTGGACGTGGGCACCACCTGGCGCGCCGCCGCCACCATCCCGACGGCCGGCATCGCCCACCCCGTCCTGCGCCTGGACTGCCGCGTCTCGGCCAAACAGGGCGCAGGCGTCTGGCTCCGCCTGTTCGACGTCGACAAGGCCCGCGCGGTCACCACGCAGTGGCAGTACACCGGCGACGCGCTCAACAACGGCTGGGCCCGCTTGGACTGGATCTTGCCGACCGGAGGCGGCCAGCCCGGCGAATGGCAGCGCCTCCTCCTCCAGACCCGCACCGACGTCGAAGGCGGCGGCACCGTCGACCCCGGCATCGCCATAGCCCTCCCGTTCAGCCAGGCACCCCAGGCCACCGAAGCCGGCACCTGGACCCCCGTACCGATCCCACCCGGCTACGCCTGACCTCCACATCCCTGCCCCTACCCACGCGAGAAGACCCGGCACACGTGTGCCGGGTCTCTCCATGTGCGTAGGTGGTCCAGCTATGCCCAGAAGGACTTACTTATCTCCCGCGAAGCAATGATCACCGAGGCCCTGCGGTGGGCCGACCAGAACTACCGGGGCGGCCTCAGCCCGAACGGCAAGTACTACGACACACCCTTCGGGACGTGGTACGGGCTCAACCATCAGCCCTTCTGCGACATGTTCGTCAGCTGGTGCGCCGACAAGGGCGGCGAGGCCGCAGCGGTCGGCCGGTACGCCTACTGCCCCTCCCACGTCCAGGCATTCCGCAACAAGGGCCAGTGGTACGCCCGCGACGCCGCGTTCAAGCGCGGCGACATCGTCTTCTTCAGCTGGGACGGCGGTCCCACCGCCGACCACGTCGGCATCGTCCTGGAGGACTCCGCCCCCGGCCAGCAGGTGAAAACCGTGGAGGGCAACACCGCCCGCACCTCCGGCGCGGGTCAGGGCTCCGGCGGCTGCGTCGCCCGCAAGACCCGCCCTCGCTCGGTCGTCCTCGGGGCCGGCCGCCCCGCCTTCACCTCCGGCGGCACCACCACCATCCCGTCGACTGGTCAGGCCGTCACCATCAACGGCCGACCGTACGGCCCGGGTTCGCGCGGCGAGCACATCACCGAGATGGGCCGCGCCCTGGTCCGCGCGGGTTGCTCCCGCTACACCCAGGGCCCCGGCCCCGTGTGGGGCAGTGCGGACACCGAGAGCTTCCGTGCCTGGCAGTACAAGATCGGCGACACCGACAGCGCCGACGGAATCCCCGGCCCCAAGCAGCTCGCCCGCCTCCTCACGGAGTTCGGTGACGCCCCCGCGCCGCAGCCGCCGGCCACCCGCACGATCACCGTCCGCCGGGGCATGACCCTGGGCGGCATCGCCGTGGCGCTGGGCACCACGGTTGCCGGGCTGCTCTCCCTGAACCCCCAGATCGACAACCCGGACCGGATCACCGAGGGCCAGCAGATCACCGTCCCCGCCGCATCCGCGTCGGCGACCGCCGCCCCGGCAACCCCCGCACCGGAGCCGACCGAGACCCCGGCCCCCGTCGAGCCCGCGCCGACCGAGACCCCGCAGCCGACCCCGAGCCCGGACCCGCTGCCCACCCCGGCCCCGGGCGCGGCCACCCACACCGTCGCGGCGGGCGACACCCTGTCCGCCATCGCCGCGCGCTACGGCGTCGGCCTGGACGCCGTGGCCAACGCCAACCCGCAGATCACCGACCCGGACCGCATCGAGGTCGGGCAGGTCGTCAGCCTGCCGACCGCCCCGGCCGGAGCCGCCGCGCCGCCGGTCCACACCGTCGTACCCGGCGACACCCTGTGGGACATCGCCGCGTGCTACCGCGTCACCCTGGAAGCCCTGGTCGCCGCGAACACCTCCACCGTGGCGAACCCCGACCTGATCTTCCCAGGCCAGGACATCGTGATCCCGGACGGCTCCGCCCCGGTCCCGCGCCGCCCGGCCGCACCGAAGACGTCGAAGCCTGCCGCTCCGACGCCGGAGCCCGACGCGGCCACGCCGGCCGGACCGAGCACCCTCCCGGCCCCGCCGGTCGAGGAGAGTCCAGCCCCGAGCACCGGCTACTCGAACGACCTGGCCGGGTGGATCGAGGAGGCCCGGGACATCCTGCGCGCGAACGGCGACCCCGTCCCCAGCGCGGCGGCGATCGAGCACCGCGCCATGGTCGAGTCCGGCGGCAACCCGGCCGCCGAAAACCACTGGGACAGCAACGAGGCCCTGTACGGCGGGACGTACGGCCTCCTCCAGACCATCCGGCCGACCTTCGACACCTACTCACTGCCCGGCCACCGCGACATCCTCAACCCGGTCGACTCGATCATCGCCGGGGTCCGCTACGCGAACGCGACCTACGGCTCGTTCGAGTCGATCGCCTGGAACGCAGGGGGCTACTGATGGCCCGAGATGAACAGCTCGGCGGCGTGGTGATCGGACCACGCGAGATCTACGACGAGCTGGTGGGCGTCCGGGAGGACGTCCGCTCGCTCGCCCAGAGCCGCGACACCGTGGACGCGGTCCTGGAAGACCACGAGGACCGCGTCCGCGCGTTGGAACGCTGGCGTTACGGCGTCGTCGCCTCCGGGCTCGCCGGAGGCACCGCACTGATCACCGATGTCGTCGCACGGCTGAAGGGCTGACCACCATCGAAGAGCTGAAGATCTGGATCACCGAGAACCCGGTGAAGGCGCGGTCGGCCGTCATCGCTGCGCTGACCGCGCTGGGCACCGTCGTGCCCAAGCTCGCCGGAATCCAGACCAACGAGGCCGTCATCGGCCTGCTGCTGACCATCGCCACGATGGCCGCCGGCCACTCCGCGGGTAAGCGCGTCGTCACGCACGCCACCGATGCCGCCAACAGCGAGGCCGCCCGCGCGGCGGCCCTCGCCGAGTGCTGCGACTGCCCCCACCCCGCCCCGCAGACCGTCTCCCCGCCGCAGGGCGACGGCATGAAGAGCAAGCGCTGAACCGGGCCCCGGCTCGTCTTCGGACGGGTCGGGGCCCTTTCCTCGTTCACGGGGCCCGCGTGGTGGAATGGGTGGCGGGCGTCGTTGGTTGCACAACGGCCCCGTCGATCGAGAGGAACCCATGCCCCGGAAGAAGCCGACCCCCGGCTGGCAGGAGGTCCCTGGCGCTCAGGGGTTGATGGACAAGGCGCTGCCACTGGCTGTCGTAGCAAAGGAGACGCGCGACTGCGGCCCTGTCGCAGAGGTCGTGCTCCAGACAACGCTGCTGTTCAAAACTCCGAAGGGCCTGCCCGACCTGCGCCGTAGCGGGGGGCTGGCGCGGGCATGGATGGCGGACCTCCTGGACGCCATCGGGTTCGCCCCTCCACGGCTTGCCCCCATGGACGAACGGAAGAAGGTGGCGAGAGAGCGGGAGAGTCTGGCCCAGGCAATCCGCGAAGCCCTCTCCCCGGCCCGCGTCACCTTCATCCGCCAACTCGATGACCACCCCGAGGAGCGGGAACGCCTCTTCCCGGGTTTCTCCTCCTCCGACGAGATCTTCGAGTACTACAAGATCATCCCGAAGGCTCAGCGAGAGATCCGGATCGCCCGCTACAACCGCCGGATCTCGCTTCAGAAGCTCGGCGCCCTCCTGTCCGCCGACGAGCCCACCATCGCGCCGGCCGACGGCGCAGAGGTGGTCCACGCAATCCACCGGCTTGCTACCGCGCTGGCTCCGGACCTGTTCGACGGCGCGGATGCCAGGTCGGAGGAACTGCTCCGTCAGGAACTCGCCGAGACCCGTGCGGCGCTGCTCGCGCTGGAGGAGTCCCTGGGCTGACACCCCGGCTCCCCGGGCCCCGTCTTCCCCACCCCGGGGAGGGCGGGGTCTTTTCGCGTTCCGGGGCCGTCGGCGCGGTTGTTAACCGGCACGTCTAGACGGTTGCGGAGGAGTGCACCGGGTTGTCCGGCACTCGGCCGCCGGGCCGGTTGTTAACCGGCGGGCCTAAACGGTTGCGAGGAGGTGTGCCGTGAAGAACATCGCACTGATCGGCCGGGCGAGGTCCGGCAAGGACACGGCGGCCTCGGTCCTGGCCGGGTACGGGTACGTGAGGCTCGCGCTGGCCGACCCGCTGAAGGTGATGGCGTACGACGTCGATCCGGTGGTGGGCACCGAGCTGCTGGGCGTGAATGCCCCGGTCCCGGTCCACCTGGCCGACGCGGTGGACCGCTACGGCTGGGAGACGGTGAAGGACCGGTTCCCAGAGGCTCGGCGGTTCCTTCAGCGGCTCGGGACCGAGGGCGTGCGCCGTCACGTCGGCCCCGGCTTCTGGATCGGGCACCTGCACCGCGCCGCCGCAGCGGCCGGCGGGCCCGTCGTGGTCACCGACGTGCGCTTCGACAACGAGGTGGACGCGCTGCGCTCGGCCGGGTTCGCGGTCTGGTTCATCGACCGGGGCGGGGCCGACGGCGACCACCCGAGCGAACAGCTCGGCCCCAAGCACGCCGACCGGACCGTCCCGAACACGGGCTCCCTCGCCGCCTTCCACACCCGAATCCGCGAAGCCCTGGAGGCCACCGCATGACCCTGCGCGACCGCATCGACGCGATCGACCGCACCGCCACCGCAATCGAGAACATCGTCTTCATCTACACCCCCGTACCGGACCCGCTCACCCCTGACGAGCGGGAGACCGACGAGCAGGCGGCGAACGCCCGGGTCGAGGCGGAGGTGCCCGGCTTCTCGGACACCCTGCCGTCGCTCGCCACCGCGGCCTGACGGCCTCTCACCCTTCGGCCCGTCCCGATCCCCGGGGCGGGCCTTTCCCATGCCCAGCCACAGAGAAGAGAGAGAGCATGTCCGAAGGCGTCCGCACGATCCACCAGAAGGGCTCGCGCTACTACGTCCACCCCGAGTCGGGCGATCTCGCCCCGTCGGTGACGAGCATCCTGTCCATGGAGGCCAAGCCCTTCCTCCAGACGTGGTCAGCGAGCATGGCAGCTGAGTGCGCCGTCACGGACCTGGAGGTCGTCCAGCGCATTGCCGCCCGTGACCGCCAGGCCGCCGTCGACTTCCTCACGTACTCGGCCAAGCGCTACACCAAGGTCCGTGCTGACGTCGGCAGCCTTGTGCATGACTTCTTCGAGCTGCGGCTGCGCGGCGAAGAGGTGCCGTACCCGCACCACGACGTGGAGCCGTACGTGCCGCACATTGAGGCGTGGCTCGACCGCTACCAGCCCGAGCTGCTGTACGCGGAGGACGTGGCGTGGTCGCGTGAGCACCAGTACGCGGGGAGTTTCGACTTCATCGTGAAGATCAACGGCAAGACGATCCTGGGCGACCTGAAGACCGCCAAGTCGGTCTACACCTCGGTTGCCTCGCAGCTCGCGGCCTACGCCCACGCGGACGACCTGATCACCGTGGACCGCGCGATCCAGGCGTTCCCGAAGGTCGACGCCGGGGCTGTGCTGCACATCACCCCAGCCCGCGCGGAGTTCCGCCCGGTGAAGATCGACCGGGACATCTTCGAGCGCTTCCTCACCCTTCGCCAGCGCTTCGCGGACGACCGGGCCTCGGACGCCGGGATCATCGGCCGCGTCGCCTGGTCCAACGATGCCGGCCGTCAGACGGGCACGGCGCGCCGCGCCGCCTGACCCGGGTCTGTTAACCGCCCCGGCTCACTCTCCACGAGGCCGGCGACCGGGGTTGTTAACCGCCCCGACTCAACCCTGGCGAGCACGGTTGTTAACCGCCCCGGCTCACTCCTGGCGAGCACGGAGAGCGGGGTTGTTAACCGTCCCGGCTCGCCCCTAGTGAACCCGGGGCCGCCCTACCTGTGGCCCCTCCTCCCGACAGAACGGATGCCCTTGAGCGACGCACTCGACAACATCTTCAACAGTGACCCCGAGCTGGCCGAGCACGCGGAACGCGCAGAGGCCGCCGCCCGCCCGGACCTGGCCGGCGTCTTCCGCAACTACGAGGCGGCCCCCGACGGCGGTTTCCCGATTGCCCAGCACGAGTGGATGGTGACCAGCGCGCTGCCGTCCACCGCCGAGGCCGTGGCGGAGCTGCTGGGCGGCACCCCGTACGAACGGGAGACCGAGGCCGAGGACGCCATGGCGGTGAAGACCGACGCCGACCGGGTGGAGGTCGTCATCTCTGGCCCCGACGCCGTGCGGATGGACTTCAAGCAGTGGGTGAACGGCAAGCTCGCGCACCACTGCGACACCCGCCAGTTCCTCAGCCCGCCGGAGGACGTCGGCGTGCCGTGCCGCTGCCCCGGCACCATCGCCGAGCTGCGGGACCGCGCGAAGGCGGAGCGGGGCCCCAAGCCCAGCATCGAGATCGACTTCACGCTTCCCCACGCCATGGACCTGGGCCGCTTCCGGTACAAGTCCTCGGGCTGGTCGATGATCGCCGACCTGCCCGCGCTGAAGGGCGCGCTGGCCCGCTCCGGCGGCCCGTCGCTGGCCCACCTCATCAACGAGCGTGTGCAGTACACGAGCAAGGCGGGCCGGGACGTCGACTACCAGAAGGCCACGGTGAAGGTCATCAAGCCGTACGAGCTGGCGCTCACCGACACCAAGGCCACGGCCATCGAAGAGGAGCCGCCGTTCTAACGGCGCTCCACCACTAGCACCACCAGCGGGACCGGCTTCTTCGGAGGCCGGTCCCGCCCCGTTTTCCCTGGAGAGAGAAACCCGATGTACCTCTGCACCACCTTCACCGCCCACCAGCCGGCCGCCCGGACCAACAACCACCGCCACGGTATGCCGTGGGAGTCCGCCGAAAAGCACCGGCTCACGATGCTGCGCGCTCAGGGCGTTGCCTTCACGGAGATCGCCCGGCTGCTCGGCCGGACCGAGGCGGCCGTGCGGGCACAGGCGAACAAGCCCGCGCCCGGCGCGGCGGGTGAGCACCTGCCGAACATGCCCGGCAGCCGTATGCGCGGGGACGAGCTGCTGGAGCAGCGGGACCGCACCGGCCTGACCTTCGAGCAGCTGGCCGCGCGTGCCGGAATCCTCTCCGGCCCCGCCATCCTGTACATCATCGCGGCAGGCAAGAACCAGCTCTCCCCGCGCTACACCACCGCGATCAGGGACCTTCCCGACGCCCGCCGCACGGCCCCGGCCCCGGCCCCGAGCGTTCCCGCCGCGTCGCAGCTCGCCCCGGGCTTCGTCAACATCACCGTGCCGGAACAGCTGGCTGCCGCGTTCCAGGTGATCGTCCACGCGATGGGAGCCCAGCAGTGAGCGCCTGGGAGGCCGACGCCGAACTGTTCGGCAAGGCCGGAAGCAAGGCGTTCCTAGCGATGCTCGCCGCGCGCTGCGTGGAGCCGGGAACGGGACAGGGAGCCCGTGAACTTCGTGCCAAACGGCACGAAGTGAAGGTCTCGGCCAACGGATTTGCTAGGTCAGCGGGCAAGGGAGCACACACGGTGCACCGGTACCTCGCCACGTGGGATCTGCTCGCCTCGGCCGGGCACGTCCCGCCGCGCGATGAGCTGGCCCCGGGTGTGGACGTGGAGCTTCCGGCCGCGAAGACGTGGACGGAGTTCTACCGCAACGCGAACCCGCCGAAGCCGAGGGCCGAGAAGCCGGAGGACGTGACGCTGGAACAGGCCGAGGCCGAACTCGCCGCCGACCCCACGGCGCGCCTGGTCCCGGTGCCCCAGAGCCGTCACGTCAGCACCTACTTGCAGCGTATGAAGCACGCCACCGAGGACATTTTCGACCGCGCTCCCGATCCTGTCGCGGACGCGGTGATGCGCCTGGTCGATTGCCTGGAAGCCCTGAGCAACCCCGACCAGACGAACCGCGCCTACCTGCACAGCCTGGACGCCGTCGCCGAGCTGGCCGCAGCCTTCGCAACCCCCCGATGAGGAAGGACCCCGTGCACGCCCCCACCCCCGCCGGGCCGATCCCGGCCCGCCTGGTCAACGTCCTGCCCGGTACCGACCGCGCGCAGGAGATCATGCGCCTGGCGTTCCGCGAGTCCCCGCGCCCGCCGTCGGCCGGCACCCGCAACTCGCAGGCGAAACTCACCGAGCGCAAGGTCTACGCCATCCGGCGCGCCGCCGATCTGGGCGCCAGCCTCTCCGCCCTCGCCGAGGCGTTCGGCATCTCCGAGCGTGCCTGCCGCCACATCGCGCGGCGGACCTCCTGGGCTCACCTGCCCGAGGAGGGAGTGGCCCGTTGACCGACTACTCCACCCCGCTGTGGAAGGTCCGGCCCGAGGAGCGCCGGGCCTTCCTGCACGGCCGGGCGCGGGCGCTGGCCGCCGACGGCGCGTCCGCCGCCCGGCTGTTGCGGGCCTCGGATGCCGCGCACACCGCCGACTTCCGTGAACCGCGCCAGGGAGAGGGCGAGACATGACCTACCGCATCGGCCTGGGCATCGCCCCGGCGCTCGGCGACCTGCGCCTCGCCGGGTCCGGCGACCTGCTGCTGTTCCTGCACGACGCCCGGCAGCGCCCGGACTTCTCCCGCTACTGGGAGGCCGCCGGCCTGGCGGTCTTCCGGGGCGCTGCCCTGACGGTGGTGGCCGCCTAGTGGCCAACCGCTCGAAGGCGAAGGGCACGGCCTGGGAGTCCGCAGTCGCCGACTACCTGAATGAACAGCTCGGCCAGTACCGGCCGGACTGGAAGGACGGCGAACGCGCCGTCCGATGGAAGGACCCCCTGGACCCGGACAACGTCCGACGCAACGTCCAGGAGGGCGCGGCGGACATCGGGGATCTCAACGTTCGCCCTTTCTGCGGAGAGAACAAGGCCGAGCGTTCGTACGACCTGGCCGCCTACGTCCGCCAGGCCGAGGCCGAGGCGAAGAACGCCGGGATGCCGTTCGGGGTCGCGTACGTGAAGCGGCCCCGTGCCCAGGTCGAGGACGGGTACGCCGTCACGTCGATCCGCACGCACGCGGCGATCGTCAAGGCCCTGCGGGAGGCCGGTTACTAACAGAAGAGGAGAGGTGAGGGCCGTGCGCATGTCGGCGATCCTGGACCGCCTGGAGGAGTGGCGGGACTACCAGAGCGGTGAGTGGGTGGCCCGCTGCCCGGCCCACGACGACGGGAAGCCGTCGCTGTGGATCAACCTGAAGACGTCCGGCATGGTGGGCCTGGCCTGTCGCGCCGGGTGTCGCTTCGAGGACATCGTCGCCGGGATGGACCTGTTGCCCCGGCACCTGTTCAACGTGGACGCCGAGGGCCTGGTCGCCGTGGCCGAGGCCCGGCCCGCACCCGTCTCGCCGTTCCTAACAGCAGGGCTGCGGGTGTGGCTGGACTCCCTGCCGGCCGGAGCCGACGCCGCCCCGGCCGTGGGCTACGCGCAGAAACGTTTCGGCTTGTCGGCGGCCGAGCAGGACCGGCTGGGCCTGTGCTGGTGGCCTGGCCCGCAGCCGTGCCCCGAGTGGGTTCCGACCTCGTTCATCCGGTATCCCCGCCTCGTCGTGCCGATACACGACTTCGCGGGAGTGGCCCGGGGAGCGCAGGGCCGGGACCTGTCGGGGCGCTGCCCCGGCCGGTGGATCTCGCTCGCCAACCCGGACGGCTTCGAGTGGCAACGCTACGGGGTGTTCCCCGGCCCGGACCCGGATGCGCCGTGGGTGGTCGCCGAGGGCCTGTCGGACCCGCTGGCGGTCGTCGCCGACGGCTACAACGCGGTGGGGGTGCGCGGGGCCGCGCTGCTCAACAACGACCCGTCGACGTTGGACGCGCTGGCCGCCGGCCTGGCGGGGCGCGACGTGCGGGTGTGCGGGGACAACGACCGCTCCGGGCGGGAGTTCACCCGCATCATCCTCACGGCCCTCCACGAACGGGGCTTGCCTGCACGGCGGTTGACGCTGCCCGAGGGCTTCAAGGACTACGCAGTATGGAGAGAGACCCGATGACGGCCTACGCCATCGACAGCCTGACCACCCCGCACGAGCCGGACCGGCCCGCGCTGACGCTGCCGCCGGCCGAGGCGGTGGCGGCCTACCGCGAGGCGGCGTCCCGCTACGGGGCGAGTGACATCGTCAACGCCCACGCGTTGGTGCAGTACACCAAGGGCGGCATCAAGTACGCCGACGGCGTGGGCTTCCACGTCTGGTCGGGGACGCACTGGGTGCGCAACGAGGTACTGGTGCGCCAGGCCGCCCACGACCTCGGGGCCGCGATGGTCGAGACCCTGGCCCGGGAGAAAGCGGTGATCCGCGAGGCCCTGGCGCTGAAGCTGGCCGGGGACGCGCTGGCGGCGGAGTTCGAGAGGCAGGTGGCCGCGCTGCCGCTGGCCAAGGCCGCGAAGGGCTTCACGATGGCGCGCAGGATCGATGACCTGATCCGGGAACTGGCCTCGGTGCGCGGGGTCCACTGCGAGGTGGACGACTTCGACCACCAGCCGCACCTGCTGTCGTTCGCCAACGGGACGGTGGACCTGCGCGACGGGCGGCTGAGGCCGCACGATCCGGCGGACATGCTGACCAAGTCGCTGCCGTGGGACTACAACCCGAAGGCGAAGGCCCCGCGTTGGCTGCGGTTCCTGGACGAGGTGTTCCCCGCCGAGCCTTCGATGCCCGCCTACATCCACCGCCTGTGCGGGTACGGCATCACCGGGTCGACCGCGGAGCAGGCGTTCGCGGTGTTGGTCGGTGTCGGCGCGAACGGCAAGTCGGTGTTCCTGGACACCCTGTCGTACGTGTTCGACGCGCTGTCCGAGACCACGCGGTTCGAGACGTTCGAGGACCGGGGCAACAGCATCCCGGCCGACCTGGCCGCGCTGCGCGGGGCCCGGATGGTGATGGCCTCGGAGGGCGAGGCGGGCAAGCCGATGTCGGAGTCCGTGCTGAAGCGCGCGACCGGCAGCGACAAGCTGACCGCCCGTTTTATGCGTGAAAACTACTTCACCTATCAGCCGACGTTCCTGCTGTGGCTGGCGTCCAACCACACCCCGGCCTTCCGGTCGCAGGACACCGGTTTGTGGCGGCGCGTGAAGCTGGTCAGGTTCGATCGCTTCTTTGCTCCGGAGGAGCGGGACCACGGGATCTTCGCCGCGCTGCGCGAGGAGGCCGAGGGGATCGCCGCGTGGGCGGTGGCCGGCGCGGTCGAGTGGTACGCCGAGGGGCTGAAGGAGCCCGACTGCATCAAGGCCGCGACCAGTAACTTCAAGGAGAACTCGGACGCGCTGGCGGAGTTCCTGACGGACATCCTGGTAAAGACCGGCGACGACGCGCAGCACGTCCTGTCTCAGGACGCGTACAACGCGTACCGCGACTGGTGCGAGGCGCAGGGCGAACGGGCCTGGACTCGCCGCGGATTCGTGTCCGCGCTGGATGAGCGCGGTATCCGCCAGCACCGCATGAACAAGGGGCGTGTGCTGCTGGGTGTGCGTTTCGCCCAGCAGCCGCCTGCCGGGCCGGGAGTCTTCGACACCACCAACGACTAGGAAGAGAGCACATGCGGGTACACCCGTACCGGCTGGCCGGAGAGCCAGTCGAGATCAAGGTCGCCGAGAACGGTGACGACCTGCGGGAGTTCCGCGCCTGGTGGACCGGCCACGCGAGCGCCGGAACGCTTCTCGGGTTCGACACCGAGACCACGGGCCTGTCCTGGATGGACCGAATACGGCTCGTCCAGTTCGGCGACGAGCACACCGCGTGGGTCCTCCCCGTGGAACTGGGCGACCCGTTCCGAGAGGCCGCCCGGGAGGCCCTGGCGAGGCTGCCGAACCTGGTCGCCCACAACCTCACCTTCGACGCCTTGGCCGTCGACCGCGAGTTGGGCATCCGGCTCGAAGACCTCTACCCCCGGGCGCAGGACTCCCGAACCTTCGCCCACCTTCTCGACAGCCGCCACACCTACGAGGGCGGCGTCGGCCTGTCCCTCAAGCCGCTCTCGGCCTGGTACGTGGACCCGGCAGCGCCCGACACGCAGAACGACCTAACCCGGGTGTTCAACAGCCTGGGTCTGACCAAGGCATCCGGCTGGGCGAAGATCGACATATCGCACAAGGTCTACGAGTTGTACGCCGGTCTCGACGCCATACTCGTCGCCCGGCTGCTGCCCAAGCTGCTGGCCCGGTACACGTCCGAGGGCCTGCGCTCGGCCCTGCTGCCCTACGAACACCGCGTCGCCCTGGTGTGCGCCAAGATTGAGCGCAACGGGATGCTGGTCGACCCTGCTTACACCAAGGGCCTGGTGGGCCGCCTCGCGGACGAGAAGAAGCTCTTCTCCGACGTAGCCGCCCGCTTCGGCGTCGCCTCGGTGAACAGCCCGGACCAGGTGGCAGGCGCGCTGCTGGGCATGGGCGAACGGCTCACCGAGAAGACCGACAGCGGCGCGCTGTCCGTGGCGAAGGAGGTGCTGCTGCCGCTGGCGGACCTGGACCAGGACTGGCGGCGGCTGGGGATGCGCGAGCCCAACGTGCTCGCGGACGCCGTGCTGCGGGCCAAGCGCGCGGGAAAGTGGTCGACCAGCTACGCCGAGGCGATGCTGAACAACCGGGACCACTTCGACCGCATCCACCCGAAGATCAACCCCATGGGGGCGATCACCGCCCGCGCCTCCCACTCCGACCCCGCCATGGCCCAACTCCCCTCCCACGGGTGGGAGGTGCGCCGGTGCGTGGTCGCCGAGCCGGGCCACGTGTACTTCTCGGTGGACCAGCAGGCGGTCGAACTCCGTGTGCTGGCCGCCCTGTCCGGGGAATCCCGGATGGTGCGGGCCATCGCCGAAGGCCGCGACCTGCACGGATACGCCGCCACGCTGATGTTCGGCGAGGACTACACCAAGGCTCAGCGGACCCTGGCCAAGATCGCCGGCCTGGGCACCGCGTACCAGGGCGGGGCGGCGACGCTGGCCAAGCAGACGGGGCAGCCGGTCGACGTCATGAGGGACACCCTCCAGCGCTACGGTCGGGCGTTCCCCGGGATCAAGAGGTGGGCTCGCAAGATGCAGCGCCAGGCTCTCGCGGAGCGCTGCACGATGACCACGGTCACCGGCCGGCGGCTCCATCTGGACCGCGACAAGCTGTACAAGTCCGTGGCCTACGCCTGCCAGTCCACCGCGCGCGACACCATGGGCCAGGCGCTGATCAAGATGGACGACCGGGGTCTCACCCCCTACCTGACCATGTGGGTGCACGACGAGGTCGTTGGCACGGCCCCGAAGAGCGAGGCCGCAGAGGTCGCCCAGGCATGCGCGGACGCCATGAAGATGACGCTACTGGGGGTCCCGCTGGACACCGACGCCGAGGTCTACGGGCCGAGCTGGGCCGACGGCTACGGCCTGCCGAAGGAGTGGGCCTATGCGGCGTGAGGCCGAAAGTCCGTGGACCCAGTGGTGCGAGGTGTGCGACGACGAGCGGCCGTTGGTCCAGTTCGGGAAGCGCAAGCGCTCGCCGAACGGCCGGACGAACGTCTGCCGGGCATGCGTGAAAGCGGCGAACAACAAGGCGAACCGCGACCCGCAGGTGGTCCGCAAGCGCCGGGACGCCCGGCTGCGCCGGGTCTACGGCATCACGCTGGCCGACTACGAGCGGATGGGCCGTCGCCAGCGGTGGCGGTGCGCGATCTGCGGTCAGAAGGCGGTGGCCGGGGACCGTCTGGTGGTGGACCACGACCACGACAAGCCCAAGGGCGCGGCCGTGCGCAGGCTGCTGTGCCGGGGTGAGAACGCGGCCTTGGGTCACTTCGGTGACTCCTCCGCCCGGCTGGACCGGGGGGCGGTGTACCTGCGCGACCACGGGAAGTGAGACCCATGTCACATTACGATCACTTTACGTAAGCACTGCTGGTCACTGTCATGATCGGGACTTTCAGCATGGCCGAAAGTCCCATAAGGATTGTTGCGGGCATAAGACACATCTCCTAATCTCTGCACGCGAAGTGTGATGAATAAGAACATTCTGTGAAGAACGGGAGTGGCGATGAGGTCGAGGGGGCGCGCCGCCATTGCGGGCATCCGCCGCCTCCTGGACCGCTTGGCTCGCGCCCGTCGACAGTTCGCCGCGACCGTAAGTCCCAGTACCGCGAGGGCATTTCGTCGCGCCATGGGGATCACCGATGGGAGCGCACTGCACTTCGGCCACCCCCTACTGGCGGTCGATCCGCGCGAGGTCAAACGACTCTGCCGCAGGGTGTTAGCCGCCCTTCACGTCCACCGGGCCGTAAGTCCCGAACCGACCCGGGCCCGCTTCGAGCGGGCCCTTCACCTCCTCATTGCTCACTGCATGGCGCTCTTCACGCGCCGCCTCGCCCTCTCGATAGTCCCGGCCCTTCGCCGGGAAGCTCCGGGATCTGACTGCTTGGCCTAGCGCCAGCCCCTACCAGGCCCCTGCCTTTCGGCTGACCCCGAACTGGCGGGGGCCTTTCCCATGCCCCGACACGGCCGCGAGCACCGGCCGGGGCTTCGCCATGCCCTGACGCGACCCAGGTGCCCGTCGGGGCTTCGTCGCGCCCTGACGCGCCGTCCGGCGATACCGCACGCCCACCTCTATGTTCTGTACATGCCAAGGAACCTCTATGTCTTCGTCCTGCATCACCCCCGCCCTGATCCGTCAGGCCCAGACCCCCAAGCCTCTGCCCGCCCTGACCGGCCTGGGCACACTCGACCGAGGCCGGGTCGCAACTGAGGAGATCCTGAACGGACTTGAGGGCATCGCTCGGTCCGTCTCCCGCAAGCGGGCTCAGCAGATGGAAGGCGACAGCCACCAGGCCGCGCAGGACATCGCCCAGGAGATGCGGCTCTCGTTCTGGCGGGCCATCCACGCGTGGGACGTCGACGCCCCGAACACCGCAGAGTTCAGCTCGTACGCGTTCCAGCGGGCGAAGTTGGACGGACGCGCAGCCGCCACCCGCGAGATCGCCCCCGGGGTGCCGCGCGACTCCGCCGCAGCGTTCATGGGCGCCCTCAAGCGCAACGGCGGCTGCTTCACCGCCGCCAAGGAGGAGGTGACCGGGCTGGACGCCAAGCGCCGGTTCTCCCCTGAGCGCGCCGACATCGTCGCCTCCGCCTTCACCCGCCCCCTCCCGATCGCCAGCGTCGCGGAAGGCACACTCGAAGCCTCCACCGCCCAGGACCCGGACCGGCTGGTCGAGTACACCGCGCTCGGCACCACCCCCCGCACCGCCCGGCTGCACCTGGCCGTCAAGGGCGGCCGGCACGTCGTTGGAGCGATGACCACCGCAGGCTGGTGCACCGACCTCCAACCCTCCCTGGCGGCCAACCCGCTGGCCATCTCCCGCGACGCCGTGCGCTGCAAGGGCGTCAAGGTCAGTGGCACCAAGCGGGGCAAGCACGCCACCGGGGCGATCATCGACCGCGACGCGGACGCCGAGACCTCCGCCCGCTTCACCGCCGCCGCCAGGGTCAAGGCGGACGAACTGCTGGCGGCCATGTCGCCGACCGAGACCGCCATCGCACTCCTCGCGTTCGGTTTCGCCGGGCCGCCGATGCTCACCGACGCCGGGAAGCTCGACGCCACCGCGATAGCCGAAGCGCTCGGCAAGACCTCCGGCACCGTCAAGGCCACCTGGTCCCGCGCCCTCAAGAAGCTCCGGGACGCCGCGTGATGGCCGCTGTTAACCGCCCCGGCTCAAGCCTTCCGAACCCCACGGAAAGGCCTCAGCGATGAAGTCCCCAGTCGGAACCTACGAACTGACCGGCGGCGCGCGCCTGCGCGTCTTCGCCGACCACGGCGACAGCGACGGCTACGGCCTGGAGATCACCCGCGACGGCCAGACCGTCCGCTACGACGCCGGGCACTCCGCCCGCGAAGTCCAGGCGTTCCTTGGCCTGTTCACCTGATCGAGAGAGACAACCCCATGACGACCGTAACTGAGACCGTCCACCTGGACGAGCAGCGCTTCCCCTGCAAGTACGACGGCCCCCAAGACTTCGCCCGCCTCCACATAGACGCCGAGGGCGACATCGGCGTACTCATCCGCGCCGGCGAGGCCATGGCCTCCATCTACCAGAACCCCGAGGTCGCCGAATCGATGGGCCACGCCCTGATCCAGGCCGCAGCGCAGTCCCGCACGATCGCCCAGGAGATTGAGCGCGTCCGCCAGGAGGAGGCCGAGGCCGCACGTCACCTCGGCGAGATGGAGGCCGCCCGCCAAGCCGAGCAGGACCGCCAGGCCGGACTGCCCTACATGGTGGCCGGCGGCTCCACCTCGCCCACCGCCCTCCCTCAGCCCCCGGCCTTCACCGACCTGCCGCCCGCCTACCCCGAGGCGCAGCCTCCGACCTTCGCGGACGTGATGCTCCCGCAGAACGACACCGCCGCACGAGAGCGAGCCTTCCTGCGGGCGACCGAACTCCTCGGACCGGATACCGGAGTCGCCAGCAAGATCGCCATGGCGAACTTTCTCCTCCAAGGGGGCCAGCAGTGACCCCGCCCGTGATCCACGCCGTCGTCCACCAGGCCGCCCGCGCCTACGAGGCACGCACCCCCGCAGGCGAGCGCGTCATCGTCATCGAGACCGAGCACTCCACACCCGGCCAGATCACCCGATCGGTCGTCCCCCTTCCGGAGCACGTGGCACTGGATCTGGCCATGGGCATCGAAGATTGCACTTGGTGACAGCCACGATGGTTGGATAGCGGCATGAGCGAGCCCGACCACCCCCGGGTGATCGCCGAGGTCGCCCTGCGCAGCCTCCAGGCCGACCGCTGCAACGGCGAGTACCTGTTGACCCAGTACCTCAGCACCCCTGACGCGAGGGCACTACTGGCCTCACCCCAGGTGCCTGACGACGCGGTGGAGCTGCTGGCCGAGATCGGCCAAACCCGCCGCCTTGCCCTGGCCCTACTCCGCGTCCTATCCACCTGACCCACGTTAAGGCCCCCGGCCGGCACTGTTCGCATAGTGCTGACCGGGGGCCTTTTCTGTGTTTCAGGACCCGCCTGCCCCGTCCCTCTCCTTCGGCGGCTTCCACCCGCGCGGCTTCTTCCACACGATGTCCAGCCGGTCCGCCGTGAACCTCCCGCCCGTGTGCGGAGCCTTCAGCAGGTACACCCGCTCGATCGCCAACCGAAGCAGCTGCCCCCGGTAGTGGTCGTCCGAGGACTCCCACAGCTTCGCGGCGCGGACCGGATCGGTGAGCACCGAGATGTCCGCCATCGGCTGGGCCACCGCCTCCCAGTCCTTCCGCGCGTTCTCCACGTCCTCCACCGCCGCCCGACGCTGCTTGACGTACGTGGCCTCTCCGTCCCGGCCTGGGTATGCCCCGGCGGCCTCAAGGCGGTCGATGCGCGCCACCGCCTCCTCCGCGAGCTTGAGCTGCCCCCGGGCGTCGGCCTCCTTCTTGCTCTCCTCCGGCTGGGACAGCTCCACCCACCCTTCCGCGACCGCCAGCAGAGTGGGGTCCAGCGGATCCGCCGTCGACAGCTTCTTGCGCCACTCCTCCGCCAGGACCCGCTCCACAGCGTCCCGCATACCGGTCACCGGGTTGGGGCAGTCCAGCCCGAGGTTGACCCTGCCGCACCGAAACGACTGGCCGTGGATCGTCGCCGAGTGGCCCTTCTTCGGGTCCCGGCCTCCGCCGTCGCAGCACATGAGCCCCGACGCGGGCGAGCGCTTCACGGGCTTCTCCTGCTCTTCCGCAGTCGGCAGGTTCTTCCGGCGCTCCCACCCGGCCGCGATCCGCCGGTGCTTGTCCCACGTCTCCTGCGGAATACCATCCACCCCCTTGGCGAACACGCGCACCGGTTTCCCCTTGGCATTCAGATAGACCTGGGCAACGTGGTTCACCCGAACGATCTGCCATCCGAGGTACACCGGGTTCCTCAAGATCGTGCCGACCGTATTCGACCGGAACGGGCCTCCCCGAGTCGACCGGAATCCGTCGGCTGTCAGCCCCAACGCGATCTTCCGATTAGACAAGCCCTCGGCGGCCTCCCGGTGGATGCGCTCGATCACCGGCCAGAACTTGCCGTGCTTGAGCTTGCGCTTCTTCGTGACCTTGAGCCCGTACGGCGCACCCGACAGCCACTTGCCCTCGTCACGCTGCTCGGCCTTGGTATCCCGGACCTTCTGCGACAGCACCCGGCTGTACTCGCGGTCTCGCTCGGCGTCCTCAATGATCCGGCGGCGGTCCTCAACCCGGTCGGTGTCGAGCCCGTTGATATCGAAGACGAGCCGCTTCCCGGGGTTGTCCAGGATCTTCAGCACGTCGCCCGCACCCTTGCGGCTGTACCGCGAGGAGTCGTACGCCCACAGACAGTCCGACTCGCCTTCGAGCAGCGCGTGGACCGCCGCGTCGAAGTCCGGGCGCTTCACGGTCAGCTTGTACGCGCTCAGGTTCTCGCGGAAGATCCGGCGAATCTCATATCGGTTCGTCTTCGCCCATGCCCGGCCCTTCACTTCCTGCGCCTTCAGCGACAGGATGTCCCGGGCCGCCGTACCCCGGACGACCTGCGACTTCCGAAGAAGCAGGTCGACATATCGCACCGGTCCGGCAGGCTTCCGAGCCATGGTTCCACTCTCCAGTCAGCAGCGCGTGCCCGCACCCTGGAGGTGCAAGGGCGACCCCGCGCTCTGGGAGGAGCACGCCAATGCGCACATCGCCCCGGCCATCGGCCTGCCCGCCCTCCCGCTGGTCCGCTTCACCGGCGACGTCCCGCAGCCCGGTGACCCGCGCGTCCCGCTGATGGAGCTGCTCTCGGCCCGCAAGTGGGCCCCGCTGCTGCGCTACGCCGCGGGCCGCCCGTTCGCCTGGGTGGACGACGTCATCCCGCCGCGGCTGGTCCGCAACTCCCTCTGGCGCCGCGACCGCCTGCTGCTGCCGATCGACCCGGGCCCGGGCCTGGAGCGCCGGCACGTCGACCGCCTGCTCGCCCGGCCGCCGCGCACCCCGGCCGGCCGGCTCCCGCTCAGGGGGTCGGCAGCCAGCTGACGTGCCCGGCGAGCAGCGCGTACCCGACGAAGGCCACCGTGTCGATCAACGCGTGCGCCGCGACCAGCGGCATCACCCGCCCCCAGCGCCGGTACAGCAGGCAGAACACCGCCCCCATCACCATGTTGCCGACCAGCCCGCCGACCCCCTGGTACAGGTGGTACGAGCCGCGCAGCACCGAACTCGCCACCACCGCCGCCGGCCACGACCAGCCCAGCTGCCCGAGCCGGCGCAGCAGGTAGCCGAGGACGACGACCTCCTCCAGGGCGGCGTTCTGCCACGCGGAGAGCACCAGCACCGGGACCCGCCACCACACGTCCGGCAGCCCGGACGGCGCCACCGTCAGGTTGTAGCCGGCCGCCTGCGAGGCCAGGTACAGCACCAGCCCGGAGCCGCCGATCGCAGCCGCCACGGCGGCGCCCCGGCCGAGGTCGCGCAGCTTCTGCCCGAGGTCGAAGCCGAGCACCCGCAGCGCGGCGCCCTCACGCACCAGCAGGTACCCGACCAGCACCACCGGCATCAGCCCGCGCCCGATGTAGTACAGCTGCCGCACCAGGTCCAGCCAGGGCCGACCGGGCGCCCGCGAGCCGTTCAACGTGGCGACCTGCTGGCCGAGTTGGATCGGTTCGGTGAGCGAGGCCGCGAAGCTGATCAGCGCGCTGACGCCACTGGCCCCGAGGGAGAGGCCGAGGACGATCAGCAGTTCCACGCCGAGCAGCCGACGCGTGGGCTTCGCGGTCTCCGGTGCGGTCGGGAGGGTGGTCACGGGCGGCTCCAGCGGGGCGGGCGTCGCTCCGGCCGTCGGCCGACCGCCGGAGCGATCATCCTGACACAGCGGTCCGGTTACCCGACCGGCCAGGTGTGCACCGGCTCGCCGGTGCGCATGTGCTCGATGTAGCGCCTGGTCATCGCGGCGAGCGCGGCCGGGCGGTCCATCCCGTACTGCTCGCGCAGCCGGTGGAAGGTCGCGCTCTGCCAGGCCGCGCCGTTGGTGCGGCGCAGGCAGCGCTGCTCGATGATCCCCAGGTAGCGGTCCCGGTCGGCGGGCTCCACGCCCCACTCGTCCAGGCCCTGGTGGGCCATCGGCAGCAGTTCGTTGAGCACCAGGTCGACGGCGGACACCGTGGTCAGCCCGCCGCCGCGGCCCGCCCGGCCCGCCCGCGGCCACTGGAACACCGCGTCGATGCCGTAGCGGGCGCCCTGCCGGAAGTTCTCGTCGGCCCGCTCGAACGGCAGCCTGGTCCAGACCGGCCGGGGCTGCTCGGCGAGCACCCGGACCAGCCCGTAGTAGAAGGCGGCGTTCGCGAGCGTGTCGGCCACCGTCGGCCCGGCCGGCAGCGCCCGGTTCTCCACCCGCAGGTGCGCGATCCCGCCCGCGATGTCGTACACCGGCCGGTTCCAGCGGTAGATCGTGCCGTTGTGGAGCCGCATCTCGGCGAGCCGGGGCGCGCCGCCGGAGGAGAGCACCTTCATCGGGTCCTCGTCGTCGCAGATCGGCAGCAGGGCGGGGAAGTACCGCAGGTTCTCCTCGAACAGGTCGTACGCCGAGTCCACCCAGCGCTCGCCGAACCAGGTGATCGGCCGGACGCCCTGCGCCTTGAGTTCCGCCGTACGGGTGTCACAGGCCTGCTGGAACAGCACCGGACGGGTCTCCCGCCACAGCTCCCGCCCGAACAGGAACGGCGAGTTGGCACCGAGCGCGAGCTGCGCCCCGCAGATCGCCTGGGCCGCGTTCCACACCGAGGAGAAGCGTTCCGGGGTCACCTGCAGGTGCAGTTGCAGGGAGGTCGCGGCGGCCTCGGCCACCATGGTGATGGTCTCCAGCTGGAGGTGTTCGACGCCCTCGATGTCCAGCGCGATGTCCTCGCCGCGGGCGGCCAGGATCTGGTCGCTGAGCAGGCTGTAGCGCGGGTTGTGGGAGATCGCGTCCAGGCCGGTGTGACCGTGCTCCAGGGTCGGCAGGATCCCCACCATGACGATCCGGGCACCGGCCTCGGCGGCCCGCCGGTCGGCGTAGCGCAGCCCGGTGTCGAGCTCCTCGCGCAGGTCCTCGAAGACGTGCCCGCACAGCCGGTGCGGCACGATGTTCACCTCGACGTTGAACTGGCCCAGTTCGGTCTGGAAGTCGCTGGAGCCGATCGCGCTCAGGACCTGCGCGTTGCGCAGCGCCGGCAGGCCGTCCTCGTCGGCCAGGTTGAGCTCGATCTCCAGGCCCATGACCGCCCGCGGCCGGTCGAACCGGTCCTCGCGCAGCATCCGCCCCAGCGCGTCGAGGCAGGCCTGGAGCTTGCGCCGGTACAGCTGCCGGTCCGCCAGATCAGCCCGAGTCGCCACGACCTTCTCGCCCACGGTCCCCTCCTCCTGAGACACCGGCCGACCCGACCGTGCAAGCATCATGCCCACCTCGAAGATCGATACCCGAATGCTTGTACTGGCTTGCAATGCAAGGAAACTGACGGATATTCAGCAGATCTGCCGACTTGCCCGGCGCCACCGCCTGTGATAAACAGGTCACCCTGCGCACCTGTTCGATAGAATTCGCACTGCGCTCCGGCCGGCCCGCTCCGCCTCGAAACCCTCGTCGACGGCGGCGACCGCGCCGGCACCGCGATCATGCACAACCGGACACGGCCAGGTCCCGTCACCGATGACACACCGCGCCACGCCGGTATGCCGCACTCGCACGCCGATCTCGCACGGAGAGGCGGACCCCGCCATGACTCTGCAGACCCCCCAGCCCCCGCCGAGCGCCCTGCGCGCCGTCCTGGCCGCACTCGACTCGGAGACCGCGCTGCGCCAACCCGCCGCCGCAGCACTGCGCCATCCGGTCGGCCCGCTGCTCCCCGCGCACCCCCTCGCCGTCCACGTCCTGGACGGGCCGCGCCCGGAGCTGCCCGCCGCCCGCCGGACGGGCTGGCGCTTCCTGATCAAGGACGGCGCCGAGGTCGCCGCCGCCGCCGAGGTCGTCCAGGCCGTCGAGGGCCACACCTTCTCGCACTTCACCGCCGGCCCCTACCTCGACTCGACGGTCCGGGCGCTGCGCCAGGCCTGGCAGCTCGCCCAGGGCTCCCGGTCCCGCCAGCAGCCCCGACTGCTGACCTTCCCCGGGCAGTACGCGACGGCACTGTGGCTGCACAGCCCCGACGCCGGCCCGGCCGCCGACCAGCTGATCCCGCTGGCCCCGGCCCCGCTCGGCGTCACCGCGCACCGCGCCTACCCGGCCGCCGAGCTGCTGCCGCTGCTCGCCCGGGCGCCGCTCGCCAAGCCACTGCTGCTCGGCTCCTCCTGAGCCGGCCCCACGCCGACGGGCCACCGGGCCAGCACCCGGCGGCCCGTCGGCGTGCGCGTCGCCCTCATCCGCCCGAACCACCCGGACGGGCCATCCACCCTGACCTCCTCGGGCCATGCCGCAGCTGACCCATCGGTGCGTCTTTTCCCGCCGGACCCACCTGAACGGGTGATCTCTGCCCGGGAGTTGTGGCGCATGTCACGAAATCCCTGCGCGCGCGTCCACAGATGCCGACACTGGGAACCAGCGTGGAAGGACCACCTGTCCTACCCACTTGAGCGCCGGTCAACACCTGGTCGGCGCGCGGACAGGATCCGGCTACCGCGGCGGCTCCCGACGGCTCCGCCGGCGGCCGCACCACGGGGGAGGATCGCAGAGCGAAGCGAGGGTACGCATGTGCCAGCACCGTCCTGAGTGCCCGTCGGCCGAGTGCGAGGACCGCGAGGCTGCCGTCACGGTGGCCTGCCACCCGGAGCAGGGCTGGAGCCTGCTCTGCAACGGCGTCGTGCTGTTCGAGGACACCGGAGAGCTGCTGCCCGACGGCCGGGTGATCGCGCCGCGCCGCACCGTCGCCCACGCGGCCTGACCGCACCGGCGGGGGCAGCCGCCGGACGACGACAACGGGCAGGGCCCCGACGGTACGTGCCGTCGGGGCCCTGCCGTACGTCCGGTCCGGATCAGACGCCGTACTCCTCCAGCGGCGGGCAGGAGCAGACCAGGTTGCGGTCGCCGTACGCGCCGTCGATCCGGCTGACCGGCGGCCAGTACTTGTCCGCCGGGTTCACACCCGCCGGGAAGACCGCCTCCTGCCGCGAGTAGCCGTGCGCCCAGTCGCCGGCCAGCTCGGCGGCGGTGTGCGGGGCGTTGCGCAGCGGGTTGTCCGCGGCCGCCCACTCGCCCGAACCGACCTTGTCGACCTCGGCCCGGATCTCGATCATCGCGTCGCAGAACCGGTCGATCTCGTGCAGGTCCTCGGACTCGGTCGGCTCGATCATCAGCGTGCCGGCCACCGGGAAGGACATCGTCGGCGCGTGGAAGCCGTAGTCGATCAGGCGCTTGGCGATGTCGTCCACCGTCACGCCCGTCTCCTTGGTCAGCGGGCGCAGGTCGATGATGCACTCGTGCGCGACCAGCCCGCCGGGGCCGGTGTAGAGCACCGGGAAGTGCGGTGCCAGCCGCTTGGCGATGTAGTTGGCGTTCAGCACCGCGACCTGGGTCGCGCGCTTGAGGCCCTCGCCGCCCATCAGCCGGACGTACGCCCAGGAGATCGGCAGGATGGCCGCCGAGCCCCACGGCGCCGCCGAGATCGGGCCGACCCCGGTGGCCGGGCCGGCCTCCGGCTGCAGCGGGTGGTTCGGCAGGTACGGCGCCAGGTGGGCGCGCACCGCGACCGGACCGACGCCCGGGCCGCCGCCGCCGTGCGGGATGCAGAAGGTCTTGTGCAGGTTCAGGTGCGAGACGTCCGCGCCGAACTTGCCCGGCTTGGCGAGGCCGACCAGGGCGTTCAGGTTGGCACCGTCCACGTACACCTGGCCGCCGGCCTCGTGCACCAGGGCGCAGATGTCGGTGATCTGGGTCTCGTACACGCCGTGGGTGGACGGGTAGGTGACCATCAGCACGGAGAGGCTGTCCCGGTGCTGCTCGATCTTGGCCTTCAGGTCCTCGACGTCCACGTCGCCGTCGACCAGGGTCTTCACCACGACCACGCGCATGCCGGCCATCACCGCGGAGGCCGCGTTGGTGCCGTGCGCGGAGGACGGGATCAGGCAGACGTCGCGCTGGGTGTCGCCGTTGGCGTGGTGGTAGGCGCGGACGGCCAGCAGGCCGGCCAGCTCGCCCTGCGAACCCGCGTTCGGCTGGATCGAGACGGCGTCGTAGCCGGTCACCTCGACCAGCTGGCGCTCCAGCTCGCGGATCAGGCTGAGGAAGCCCTGGGCCTGCTCGATCGGCGCGAAGGGGTGCAGCTGGCCGAACTCCGGCCAGGTGACGGCCTCCATCTCGGTGGTCGCGTTGAGCTTCATGGTGCAGGAGCCCAGCGGGATCATGCCGCGGTCCAGCGCGTAGTCCCGGTCCGACAGGCGGCGCAGGTAGCGCAGCATGGCGGTCTCCGAGCGGTGGCTGTGGAAGACCGGGTGGGTCAGGTACTCGTCCTGGCGCAGCAGCGCGGCCGGCAGCGCGTCGGCGCCCTCGGCGACCTCGACCGCGGGGACGCCGAACGCGGCCCAGACGGCGGCCAGGTGCTCGCGGGTGGTGGTCTCGTCGGTGGAGACCGAGATCCGGTCCGCGCCGTCCTGGTGGACGTTGACGCCGTTGGCGCGGGCGGCGGCCGCGATCTCGGCGGCACGGCCCGGGACGACGGCGGTGACGGTGTCGAAGAACTCGCCGTGCAGCAGCTCGACGCCGCCGGCCCGCAGGCCCTCGGCGAGGGCGGCGGCGTAGCGGTGGGTGCGGCGGGCGATGTCGGCCAGGCCGTCCGGCCCGTGGTAGACGGCGTACATCGAGGCCATGACGGCGAGCAGCACCTGGGCGGTGCAGATGTTGCTGGTGGCCTTCTCGCGGCGGATGTGCTGCTCGCGGGTCTGCAGCGCCAGGCGGTAGGCGCGGTTGCCGTCGGCGTCGACCGAGACGCCGACCAGGCGGCCGGGCAGCGAGCGGGCGTACTCGGCGCGCACCGACAGGTAGCCGGCGTGCGGGCCGCCGAAGCCCATCGGCACGCCGAAGCGCTGCGAGGTGCCGCAGGCGATGTCGGCGCCGAGCGAGCCCGGCGAGGCGAGCAGGGTCAGCGCCAGCAGGTCGGCGGCGACCGCGACGATCGCACCGAGGCCGTGCGCCTGCTCGATGACCGGGGTGAGGTCGCGGACCACACCGGTGGCGCCCGGGTACTGGAGCAGCACGCCGAAGACGCCGCGCTCGGCGATCTCGGCCGGGATGCCCTCGGACAGGTCGGCGACGACGACCTCGACACCGGTCGGCACCGCGCGGGTGTTGATCACCGCGGTGGTCTGCGGCAGGGTCTCGGCGTCGACCAGGAAGACACCGCCCTTGACCTTGGTGACGCGGCGGGCGAGCGCCATCGCCTCGGCGGCCGCGGTGCCCTCGTCGAGCAGCGAGGAGCCGGAGGTCGGCAGGCCGGTCAGGTCGGAGACCAGGGTCTGGAAGTTGAGCAGCGCCTCCAGGCGGCCCTGGGAGATCTCCGGCTGGTACGGCGTGTAGGCGGTGTACCAGGCCGGGTTCTCCATGACGTTGCGCAGGATCACCGGCGGGGTGAAGGTCCCGTAGTAGCCCAGGCCGATCATCGGCTGGAGCACCTGGTTGCGGCTCGCCAGCTCGCGCAGTTCGGCGAGCACCTGCGCCTCGCTGCGGCCGCCGGGCAGGTCCAGGCCGGTGATGGAGCGGATCGCCTCGGGAACGGCGGTGGCGGCGAGTTCGTCCAGCGAGCCGTAGCCGATGGACGCCAGCATCTTCTGCTGCGCGGCGTCGTCGGGGCCGATGTGGCGGTTCTCGAAGGGGCTGGCCAGCTCAAGCTCGGTGAGGGTCGAGGCGCCGGTGGGGCGTCCCGCGTTCGGCTGGGCGTTCATGGTGGTCGAGGCCTCCTGGTCACGGACCGGCGGGGGTGCGCACGCCGGCCGGCCGGAGCCGCTGCGGACAGCGATTCGACCCGGGCGGGCGAACCCGACAGGCCTCCCCCTCTGTCATCGGGACCTGAGAGCTTCACCCGCACGGCGCGCTGTGGCACGCCGCCGGCTTGCACCGTCGGTGAGGGTGGTGGCCGTCGGCTCCCTGCCGACGGTCCTGCCCTGCTTTCCAGAGTGACCTACCCCACACGGTACGGATGCCTGAGAGATTCCGGGGAGGAGTTGCTCCTTCGGCGCCCCGACCAGCGCTTTCCGTGGCCGGGGACTCTCCCGAGCGGGCTCGGCGGTCGCCGCCCAGGGTACCAGCGGCAGGCCCCCTGATCACGGCCGCGTCGGGTCACTCCGGGTCTACGCGCGTCCCCCGGACGGTCCAGCCCGGAGCCCGTCCGGCGCACCCCGGTCGCGCCCGTCCGATTCATGGCCTTTGGTGTGAAGTGGCAGGCGGAACGGGTGCTCCGGCCACGGTCCTGCGGGAGTTCCGCAGGCGCAGCGCACTGGAGGAAAGAGTGCAAACCGACATCGATCCCCGGGACCTCATCGGCCACAAGGCGGTCGACCGCAACGGAGACAAGATCGGCACGGTCGACGAGGTCTACCTGGACGACGCCACCGGCCAGCCGGAGTGGGCAGCCGTCCGGACCGGCATCTTCGGCCGGGACGCCTTCGTCCCGCTCACCACCAGCGAGTTCTCCGGCGACGAGCTCCGGGTGCCGTACGACAAGTCGCTGGTGAAGGAGTCGCCGGACTTCGGCGTCGGCCAGCACCTGTCGCCCGCCCAGGAGCTCCAGCTCTACCGCTACTACGGCCTGGACACCCCGGCGAACGGTCGGCCGGTCAGCCGGGACGCCGACCGGCCTATCGGCCGCGAGGGTGACCGGCCCATCGGCCGCGAGGGTGACCGGCCCATCGGCCGCGAGGGTGACCGGCTGATCGGCCGGGACGGTGACCGCCCAGCCGGCCGGGACGCCGACCGGCCCATCGGCCGCGAGGATGACCGACCGGCGCGGCCCGACCTCGACTTCGGCACCACCTCGGCGGCCGAGCCCGTGAAGCCCATCACCTTCCACTCCCTCGGCCCCGCCCCGACCACCACCCCTGCCGACCCCACCGGCACCGCGACGGAGGTCAACGTGCGGACCCTCAACACCCCCGCGCCCGCAGCAGCCCCCACGACGATCGAGCCCAAGCCGCAGCCCGCCCCGGTCGTGACGACCACCGCGACCACGAACTCGGTCATGGCCGCGCCGGTCTCGGAGCGCTCGACCGGCCCGGCCACCTCGTCCCCCAACGGCCCGGTGGAGATCACCTGCCGCGAGGAGCGCCTGGACATCACCACGGACTGGCACATCGTGGGCACCGCGAAGCTGCGCAAGTACGTGACCAGCGAGCAGGTCGAGCGCCGCGTCCCGGTGGTCCGCGAGCGCGTCCGGGTGGAGCGGATGCCGGTGAGCGAGGCCGAGCGCGCCTCGCTCACCGAGAAGGAGATCGCCGAGGCGGTGGAGGAGGTCACCCTGCGCGAGGAGCGCCCGGTGGTCCGCAAGTACCTCACCCCGATCGAGCGGGTCCGCCTGGTGGTGGAGCGCTACACCGCCGAGGAGGTGATCCGGGACGAGCTGCGCCGCGAGCACGTCGAGGTCCACGACAACACGGCCGCCGCCCCGGCGACCCCGGCAGCCGCCCCGGTGGCCGAGACCCCCCGCCCGGCCGTGCTGCGCCCGTTCGCCTGACCCCTCGCCCCCAGGGCCCCGGACCCCTCGGTCCGGGGCCCTCGGCATGCCCCGTCCCGGCCGCCACCCGGCCGGAATCCTTCGATTTTGCCAAAGCGTCACCAATGGATATTTGACACTCTGAAGTATCTCCCGGCATGGTTACTTCAGTTCATTCACTATGTACGGGAGGAAGCAACCGTGAGTGAGGCACCACAGCCCACCACCGCGGCCGAGAAGCAGAGCAGCGCCCGGGTCCTGCCGGCCCTCATCCTGGCGATGCTGTCGTTCAGCGTGGTGCAGACCGCGGTCGTCCCGATCCTGCCCTCGCTGGCCAAGGAACTGAGCGTCTCCGCGTCCAGCATCACCTGGCTGATGACCGCCAACCTGCTCTCCGCCGCCGTGCTGACTCCCCTGCTGGGCCGCTTCGGCGACCTCCGGGGCCGTAAGCCGATGCTGCTGATCTCGCTGGCCGGTCTGGTCGCCGGTTCGGCACTGGCGGTCAGCACCCACTCCTTCACCTGGCTGGTCGTCGCCCGCGTCCTTCAGGGCGCCGGCGGTGGCGTGCTCCCGCTGGCGATCAGCATCGTCCGCGACGAGCTGCCCAAGCAGAAGGTGACCGGCGGCGTCGCCGCCATCAGCGCCTCGATGGGTGTCGGCTCCGGCCTCGGCCTGGTCGCGACCGGTCTCCTGCTGGAGCACTGGAGCTACAAGTCGATCTTCTGGATGGGCCTGGTCTTCGGCCTGATCGCGGTCGCCCTGGTCGCGTTCCGCGTCCCGTCCGACCCGGTCACCGACAAGGAGGGCGGCGCCGACCCGCTCGGCGCCCTCACCCTGGCCGGCTGGCTCTCCGCCCTGCTCGTCGCGGTCAGCCAGGGCAACCACTGGGGCTGGACCTCGACCAAGACCCTCGGCCTGTTCGCCGTGGCCGCCGTCGTCGCCCTGATCTGGGGGGTCATCGAGACCAAGGTCGCGCACCCCCTGGTGGACATGAAGATGATGTCCCGTCCGGCCGTCGCCTTCACCAACCTGGCCGGCCTGCTGATCGGCTTCGGCATGTACGGCTCGTTCATGGTGATCAGCAACTTCGCCCAGACCCCGGAGAAGCTCACCCACTACGGCTTCACCGCGACCGTCCTGCACGCCGGTCTGCTGCTGCTGCCGTCCGCGATCGGCTCGATGGTGGCGGCTCCGGTCGGCGCGATGCTGATCGCCCGCCGCGGCCCGCGCCTGCCGCTGGTCCTCGGTGGCGTCCTGGGTGCCGTCGCGATGGCCTACCTGGCCGTGCGGCACAGCCACGAGGGCGACATCTACACCTCCTCGGCGATCTTCGGCCTGGGCATCGGCCTGGCGTTCTCCGCGATGCCGGCGTACATCAACGGCGCCGTCCCGGTGGAGCAGAGCGGCATCGCCAACGGCATGAACGCCGTGCTGCGCACCGTCGGTGGCGCGATCGGCACCGCCGTGATGGCCGCCATCCTGACCGGCGACACCATGAAGCTGCCGCCGCAGATCCCGCTGCTGCTGCCCACCCTGGACGCCTACAAGCACGCGTTCTGGGTCGCGGCCGTCGTCTGCGCCGTCGCCGGCGTCGTCCCGTTCCTGATCCGCGGCACCAAGTCGGCCGCCACCGTCGTCGCCTCGGGCGGCGCGGCCGAGCGGAACTCCAGCCCCGAGCTGGCCAAGACCGACGCCTGACCAGGCGTCCGGCCGCCGCGCTCAGGGACAGGGCGCGGCGGCCCGGCCTTCGGACGGTCGCGAGGGCATCACGACCGCACGAAGTCCGGCACGGTATGCGGCCCCAACCGGTACTCCCCCACCGGTTGGGGCCGCTTCGCGTTTCACACCCCCGGCGCCCCCGTCTCCCCCGGCGCCCCCGTCCCCCCGGGTGCCCCCGTCTCCTCCGGCCCCTCGGCCCCCCACAGCGGCAGCGGACGGGCCGGTTCCAGCGCCGGATCGTCCACCGCGAAGGTCCGGATGCGCCCCGGCCCGCTCCACGGCGTCTCGAACCGCACGGTGACCCGCCCGACACCGCTGCCCTGCACCCACCCGGGCCCCAGCTCGGCATGGCGGACGTCCTGCCCGGGCATCCAGCGGCGCGGCGCGGCCGCCTCCGGCTCCTCCTCAGCCGCCTCGACCTCCGCCTCCGCGTGCTCGGCCGCCTCCTCCCGCAGGGCCTGCGCGAACAAGTCCTCCTGGGTGTAGTCGGCCAGCTGCGCGACCCCCACCCCGAGCAGCCGCACCCCGCCGGTGATGTCCACCTGGGAGGCCAGCCGGCGCGCCGTCTCGATGACCACCGCCTCGTCGTCGGTGGGCCCGCGCAGCGTCTCCGAACGGGTCAGCGTCGAGAAGTCGAACCGCCGGACCTTGAGCACCACCGTCCGCCCCGACCGCCCGGCCGCGCGCAGCCGCCGCACGCACCGGGCGGCCAGCACCTCCACCTCGCGCAGCACCCGATCCCGGTCGGCGAGGTCCACCTCGAAGGTGTCCTCCACCGAGACCGACTTGGCATCCTGATCGGCCACCACCGGCCGGTCGTCCAGCCCTATCGACATCTGGTGCACACCGGCGCCGTGCGCCCGCCCGAGCAGCTGCACCAGCTCGCCCTCCCCCGCCTCGGCGAGGTCCGCCACGGTGTTCAGTCCGGCCCGCCGCAGCACCTGCTCGGTGGCCGGCCCGATCCCGGGCAGCGCCCGGACCGGCATCGGGCCGAGCACGGCCCGCTCCTGCCCGGGTTCGATCAGCACCAGCCCGTCCGGTTTGGCCTGCTCGGAGGCGATCTTCGCCATCAGCTTGGAGCCGGCGGCCCCGACCGACCCGGTCAGCCCGGTGCGCCGCTGGATGTCCGCCCGCAGGTCCTCCGCCAGGGCGAGCACCAGCCGCTCCCCGGTCTCGTGGTCGGACTCGGCCAGCACCGGACCGTAGGGGCCGGCCTCCAGGTCGACGAAGGCCTCGTCCAGGCTGAGCGGCTGCACCAGCGGCGACAGCTCGCGCAGCAGACCCATCACGAGCTCGCTGACCTGCCGGTAGGCCTCGAACCGGCCGCTCAGAAAGGCCGCGTTGGGGCAGAGCCGGCGCGCCTGCGCCATCGGCATCGCCGAGTGCACCCCGAACCTCCGCGCCTCGTACGAGGCGGTGGAGACCACCCCGCGCCCGCCGAGCCCGCCGACGACCACCGGTTTGCCGCGCAGGCTCGGCTTGGCCGCCTGCTCCACCGCCGCGAAGAAGGCGTCCATGTCGAGGTGGATGATGCTCGGCAGTGATCGCACCCGCCGATCATCCCGCAGGGGTCCGACAATGCGTACGAACCCGCGCAGGGCCCAGGTCCTGTCCCTAGCCCTGCGCTGCGTCCGCCAGAGCCTTCGGGATGCCGTCCTCCCGGGGGCCGAGGAACAGCGGGTCCGGCCGCAGCCAGGCGTTGACCGCCGCCTTGCCCGCCCCGGGGATCTCCCGCAGCCCGCCGTACAGCCAGGTGCCGTCGTGCGGTTCCGGCACCCCGACCGCGTACGCGTCGATGCCCGCCGCCTCGCACAGGGCCAGCGCCCGGCGGACGTGGAAGTCCTGGCTGACCAGCACCGCCCGTTCCACCCCGAAGACCCGCCGGGCCCGGGTGCAGGAGTTCCAGGTGTCGAAGCCCGCGTAGTCGCCCACCACCCGGACCGCCGGCACCCCGTGCTCGATCAGGTACGTCCGCATCGCGTCCGGCTCGTCGTAGCTGTCCCGGCCGTTGTCGCCGGTCACCAGGATCGCCTGCACCTTCCCCGCCCGGTACAGGTCCAGCGCCGCGCTCAGCCGGTGCTCCAGGTACGGCGACGGCTTGCCCTGGTCCAGCCCGGCGCCGAAGACCACCGCGACCGGCGCGGTCGGCACGCTGGCCACCGTGCCGACCCGGTCCCCGGCCGAGCACCACAGCCACGCGCTCGGCGCCAGCGCCAACGAGCAGAGCACCGTCGCCGCTTGGAAGGTCCTGCGCTGCACGGGCCGCCGCCGGAACCGGACCTTCAACAGCCCGCCCCGACGCCGCAGCAGACCCGCTATCCCGGTGCCGAACCCCACGTGCCCTCCCTCGATCGCCTCACCAGGCGCAACGACGAGGCCGCGGGCCCGGACGGTTC
>NZ_JBHXTQ010000036.1:0-66135 GCF_042677305.1 Kitasatospora sp. NPDC127121
CGTGGGAATCGCTCCCACGGGCCCTTCGCCGTACCGGTGCTCCGCTGGTCAGACCTTCTTGGCGCACTCCGCGCAGGTGCCGAAGATCTCCAGGGTGTGCGCGATGTCGCTGAACCCGTGCTCCGCGGCGACCGCGTTGGCCCAGCGCTCCACCGCCGGGCCCTCCACCTCGACGGTGGCGCCGCAGTGCCGGCACACCAGGTGGTGGTGGTGTCCGCTGCTGCACCGGCGGTAGACGGCCTCGCCGTCGGCGGTGCGCAGCACGTCCACCTCGCCGGCGTCGGCGAGCGACTGGAGGGTGCGGTAGACCGTGGTCAGACCGACGGAGTCCCCGCGGTGCTTGAGCATGTCGTGGAGCTCCTGCGCGCTGCGGAAGTCCTCGATCTCGTCCAGGGCCGCCGAGACGGCGGCACGTTGCCGGGTCGAGCGGGCGCGCGGCGACGGGCCTGCGGTGGTCACCGTGGGTCCTCCTGGGGTGGTGGGCGTCTCGCACCTCATTGTGCCAGCCCCGCACCCCGCTCCGGAGTGATCGCGTCGGAGGAACCGCGGCCCGGGAGTTGCCCCGGGATCTGTCCCGGGACGGGTTCCGGCAGGGCGACGTCGCAGACCTTCGGTCCGGGGTCCGCGACGCCCCTGCGGTGGCGCCGCCGGGCGAGCGGCGCGGCGAGCAGGCTGAACACCGCGAAGACCGCGATGGCGAGCAGCACGATGGCCGGGCCGGAGGGCACGTTGAGGTGGTAGGAGCCGGTGACGCCGGCCAGAGAGACCACCACGCCGAGCGCGATCGAGGCCGCCTGGGTGGCGGCGAACGACCGGGTGAGCTGCTGGGCGGCGACCACCGGGACCACCATCAGGGCGCTGACCAGCAGCAGCCCGACCACCCGCATCGCGACGGTGACGGTGACGGCGGCCATCACCGCGAGCAGCAGGTTGAGCGTGCGCACCGGCAGGCCGGTGACCCGGGCGAAGTCCTCGTCCTGGCAGATCGCGAAGAGCTGCCGGCGCAGGCCGACGGTGACCGCGACGACCACCGCGCCGAGCACCGCGATGGTGATCAGATCGGCCGGGGCGACGGTGAGGATGGAGCCCCACAGGTAGCTCTCCAGCGAGCCGGCGCCGGCCTGGGCGGAGAGCGAGACGAGCAGCTTGCCGCAGGCCATGCCGCCGTAGAAGAGCATCGCCAGCGCGATGTCGCCGCGCTGGTTGCCGCGCGAGCGGACCAGTTCCATCGTGACGGCGCCGAGCACGCAGACCAGCACGGCCATCCAGACCGGGCTGGTCTGGAAGATGAAGCCGAGGCCGACGCCGGTCATCGCGACGTGCCCCATGCCGTCGCCCATCAGGGCCTGCCGGCGCTGCACCAGGTAGATGCCGACGGCCGGGGCGGTGATCCCGACCAGGACGGCGGCGAGCAGGGCGCGCTGCATGAAGTCGTAGGAGAGCATCTCGGTCATGCCAGCAGCCTCGGCGGGGTGTGGTCGGCGTGCGGGTGGACGTGGTCGTGGCCGGGCAGCGCGTGCAGTCCGGTGTTGGGCACGGGCGGGCCGTCGTGTGCGACGCAGCCGTCCCGCAGCACCACGGCGCGGTCGATCAGCGGCTCCAGCGGCCCGAGTTCGTGCAGCACGAGGAGGACGGCGGCGCCGCGGGAGACCTCGGCGCGCAGGGTGTCGGCGAGCACCTGCTGACTGGCGGCGTCCACGCCGGCCATCGGCTCGTCCATGATCAGCAGGTCGGGGGTGCCGACCAGGGCGCGGGCGATCAGCACCCGCTGCTGCTGGCCGCCGGACAGGTCGGCGACGCCGTCCCCGGCCCGTTCCAGCATGCCGACGGCGGCGAGCGCGCGGTCCACCGCCGCGCGGTCCCGGCGGCGGAACGGCAGCAGCCGGTGCTGCGGCAGCCGCCCGGTGGAGACCACTTCGCGCACGGTGGCCGGCACGCCGGAGGCGGCGGTGGTGCGCTGCGGGACGTACCCGATCCGGTGCCAGGCGCGGAAGCCGGCGTACGGGATGCCGAACAGCTCCAGCGTGCCCTGCCCCAGCGGGACGGAGCCGATGACGGCCTTGACGGTGGTGGACTTGCCGGAGCCGTTGGCGCCGAGCAGGGCGACCACCTCGCCGGGCTGGACGGTGAGGTCGACGCCGCGCAGCACCGGCCGACCGCCGCGGGAGGCGACGGCGTCGCGGAGGCGGACGGCCGGGGGTATCGGGTGGGTCATGGTGCTGTCGTCCCGTCAGCTGGTGGGGGTGCCGGTCGCGGTGGGAGTGGTGCCGGTCGCGGCGGGGGTGGCGCCGAGGGCGGTCTGGAGGTTGGCCAGGTTCTGCTTCATGACCGAGAGGTAGTCATCCTTGCCCGGGTCCTTGACGCCCTCCAGCGGGTCCAGCACGGCGGTCTTGAGGCCGAGGTCCTTGGCGACGGTGTCGGCGAGCTTGGGGCTGACCAGGGTCTCGAAGAAGATCGTGGTGACGCCGTTGTCCTTGGCGGCCTTCTGCACGTCGGCGAGGCGGGCCGGGGTGGGCTCGGACTCGGGGTCGACGCCGTTGATGGCGACCTGGGTGAGGCCGTAGTGGTCGGCGAGGTAGCCGAAGGCGGCGTGGCTGGTGACGAAGGTCCTGGACTTGGCGTCCTTCAGGCCGTCCCGGAACTCCTGGTCCAGCGTGGTCAGCCGGCCGACCAGGTCGTCGGTGTTCTTGCGGTAGTCGTCGGCGTGGGCCGGGTCGGCCTTGGCGAACCCGTCGCCGACGCTCTTGGCGATCGCCGCGTAGCGGGTCGGGTCGAGCCAGATGTGCGGGTCGCCGGCCGGGCCGTCGTGCTGGTGGCCGTCGGCCTCGGTGCCCTCGTCTAGGTGGTGGTCGACCAGCGGGCTGGCGGCGGTGGCGTCGATCTTGTACTTGGCCGAGGACTGGCCGACGGCCTGGTCGACGGTGGGCTGCAGGCCCTTGAGGTAGATGATCGCGTCGGACTTCTGGACGGTGGCGACCTGCTTGGCGGTGAGCTCCAGGTCGTGCGGCTCGACGCCGGCCGCGGTGAGGTCGGTGACCGCGACGTGGTCCTTGCCGATCTGCTGGGCCAGGTACTCCATCGGGTAGAAGGAGGCGACGACCTTCAGCTTGCCGTCGGCGCTCTGGGCGCTGCTGCTGCCACCGCAGGCGGTCAGGACGAGGGAGGCGGTGAGGGCGGTGGCGGCGATGGCTATCGAGCTGCGGGTACGTCGTCCGATCATCATGACAATCATTCTCATCTTATCTGGAAATGATTGTCAACTCACTCGGACGGGTGAACGGCAGGTGGCCGTGACTGCGACGGGCCGGACGATACCGATTTGAACCCCGTACCCGTATGGCCGGTAACCTGAGGTATTCGGGTACGCGCAACCAGCCGTGCCCTGACCGTGCCGTACGTACTGAAGAGAGCACTGTGGCCGCCGACAAGATCGACACGATCGTCAGCCTGAGCAAGCGCCGTGGCTTCGTCTACCCCTGCAGCGAGATCTACGGCGGCACGCGTGCCGCCTGGGACTACGGGCCGCTGGGCGTCGAACTCAAGGAGAACATCAAGCGCCAGTGGTGGCGCGCGATGGTCCAGGCCCGTGAGGACGTCGTGGGACTCGACTCGTCGGTGATCCTCGCGCGCGAGGTGTGGGAGGCCTCCGGCCACGTCGCCACCTTCAACGACCCGCTGACCGAGTGCCTCTCCTGCCACAAGCGCCACCGGGCCGACCACCTGGAGGAGAAGTACGAGGCCAAGCACGGCTTCCCGCCGCCGAACGGCCTCAAGGACGTCAACTGCCCCGACTGCGGCACCAAGGGCCAGTTCACCGAGCCCAAGGACTTCTCGGGCATGCTGAAGACCCACCTCGGCGTCACCGAGGAGGCCAGCGGCCTGGCCTTCCTGCGGCCCGAGACCGCCCAGGGCATCTTCACCAACTTCAAGGCCGTCCAGACCACGTCGCGCAAGAAGCCGCCGTTCGGCATCGCCCAGACCGGCAAGAGCTTCCGCAACGAGATCACCCCCGGCAACTTCATCTTCCGCACCCGCGAGTTCGAGCAGATGGAGATGGAGTTCTTCGTCAAGCCGGGCGAGGACGAGCAGTGGCACGAGTACTGGCTCCAGCAGCGCTGGGACTGGTACGTCGACCTCGGCCTGCGCACCGAGAACATGCGCTTCTTCGAGCACCCGAAGGAGAAGCTCTCCCACTACGCCAAGCGCACGGTGGACATCGAGTACCGCTTCAACTTCGGCGGCAGCGAGTACTCCGAGCTGGAGGGCGTCGCCAACCGCACCGACTACGACCTGCGGGTGCACAGCGAGGCGTCCGGCCAGGACCTCAAGTACTTCGACCAGGAGAGCGGCGAGCGGTACTTCCCGTACGTCATCGAGCCGGCGGCCGGCCTCAACCGCGCCATGCTGGCCTTCCTGATCGACGCCTACTTCGAGGACGAGGCGCCCAACGCCAAGGGCGTCATGGAGAAGCGCGTCGGCATGCGGCTCGACCCGCGCCTGGCCCCGGTCAAGGTCGCCGTCCTGCCGCTGTCGCGCAACGCCGACCTCTCCCCGAAGGCCCGCGGCCTCGCCGCCGACCTGCGCACCGCGTGGAACGTCGAGTTCGACGACGCCGGCGCCATCGGCAAGCGCTACCGCCGCCAGGACGAGATCGGCACGCCGTTCTGCGTCACCGTCGACTTCGACACCCTTGAGGACAACGCGGTGACCGTCCGCGACCGCGACACCATGTCGCAGGAGCGCGTCTCGCTCGACCAGGTCAAGGCGTACCTGGGTGCGCGACTGATCGGCTGCTGAGCCCGCTCAGCCCGTCTGGAGCCCCCGTTCGCCCCGGTCCGTCCGGGGCGGGCGGGGGCTCCTGCGTGTTCCCGCCCTCTGCTTACCGTCTGCCCCAGCGGGAACGGGGGGCCGCAGCCGGTTCGGTCGGCAGGCCGGCGCTGCGCAGGGCGGCCAGCGTCGTCCGGTGCCGGGCGCCGTCGGCGAGCAGCGCGGCGAGTAGCCGCCCGTACAGCTCCGGGCTGGTGTCCAGCGCGGCCGCCAGCTTGACCAGCTCCACCGGCGGGCGCAGCGCCGCCAGCTCGTACAGCAGGACGGTCGCGAGCTCGGCCGGCAGCTCCGTCGCCAGCGCGGCCAGCTCCGCCGTCGGCCGGCCGGCCGCCTGGCGCAGCAGCGTCCGCACGTCGGCGTGCCGGCCCGTACGGCGGAGGCCGGTCGCCAGCGCCGTCAACTCCGGCGTCGGCGCCGAACCCCACTCCCACAGCAGCGTCGCGCCGTCCGCGCCCTGCCCGGCCCGCTCCAGCGCGGCCAGCAGGGCGGGCAGCGCCGACGCCGGATAGCCCCAGAACGCGTGGAACAGCTCGGCCGCCTCCTCCGCCAGCCCCAGCTCGCGCAACTCCGCCAGCATCGCCACCGCCTGCTCGGGGGCGCACTGCGCGGCGCTCCTGGCCAGGTGCAAGGACGCGCCCGTCGGACCGCGCCGGGAGAGCATGCCGACCAGCAGCGCGGCGTCCGCCGGATCGAGGCCGGTGGCCGCCCGGGACAGCAGCTCCGTCGCCTCGGCGAAGGCGCCGGCACGGTGCAGGGCCGCCACCCGCTCGGCGAGGGCGCCGATGTCGGGGCGGGCGGGCCGGTCGGATCGCTCGGGTCGGTCCTGGGGCGGCGGGGCCTGGGCCGGTTGCGGCTCCGGCTGCCGGCTCCTCAGCCGGTTCTCCAACGCCTCCAGCCGATCGCTCAGTTGGAGGCAGCGGGCGCCCAGGCCCTCGCGCAGGGTGCGCGCCTGGGCCAGCTGCCGCAGCAGGTCCCCGTCCGGCCGCTGGCGGCCCGGCGACGCCCGGATCGCCTCGTTCAACCGCCGCTCCCGCTGGCTCGCGTAGCGGCTCGCGCGGAGTAACTCGTCCAGTTCCGCCCGGAGTTCGTACGCCTGCTGCTCGCCCTCCGGGTCCTGGCCCGCGGATTGTGCCGTCGGCCGCATGCGCATGATCGCCCCACCCCGTCCATCTCTCCCCTGACTGCGGGACATCCTGGCGTCGCTATATGGCGGGGGAGTTAAGGGAGCACGTCCAGTCGTGCGCGACTGGTGTCAAGGAGCGCGCAGACGGCGGTCGTTGCAAGAAGTGCGCCGGTCGCGCTCCGCAGCAGCGTCGCCTCGTAGTACGAGCCGGGTGCGACCACGGCGACGGCGCAGCCGACGGCCGCCCCGACCAGGGCGGCGGGGATCAGACGGACCGTCCGCACCGCCGGCAGGAGCACCACGAGCCCCGCGACGGCCGCCAGTTCGGGGGTTCCGAAGGAGACGCCGTAGCGGACGGCCAGCGCGGGGACGAAGAACAGGACGAGGGCCCGCCCGAGCGTGCCGGTCAACGCGGTGGTGTGCGGGCCGGCCGGACCGCCGCTCCACGGCACGAACCGGGTGGCGGCCAGGACCGCCAACGCGGCCAGCGCGCCGGCGAGATGGTCGCCGAGTCGGGCCAGGTTGTACAGCAGCGCGGTGTCGTACAGCGTCAGCATCAGCGTGCCGAACGCCCACAGGTCGAGCGTGAACAGCACCGGGCCGCGGGGTGGCCGGGCCCGTTCGCGGGAGGCCAGCCAGACGAGCAGCGGCGGTGTGACGAGCGCGGACACCGTCCGCAGCACGATGTCGTCCACCGTGTACGGATTCCGCAGGTCCCACTCCACCGCGCAGAACGCCACCGTATACGAGGCGGCCGCGAGCCCGGTCAGCGGCGAGCGCATCGCCTGGACGTAGAGGCCGTGGTCCAGGCGTCGCAGCACGGCGGCGAACGCCAGGAGCACCAGCGGGAGTTCGAGGAACGCCTGGACGCGGAGCACGGTGGGCGCGAGCAGCTCGGGCGCGGGGAAGTGCGCCGCCAGCCAGTCGATCGCCGGGTTGCCGCGCGGCACGTCGAACCACCCGGGCGGCAGGTAGCGGGCGACGAACGCCGTACTCCCGCCCCGCACCCGCTGCACGTACACGGCGAACAGCACCTGGTTCAGATAGACGAGTGCCACGACCAGCGCCAGTGCCACCTCCGGGCCGAAGCGCCCCCCGCGCCCCGGCCGGACCTCGCGCCGCCGCCACGCCCTGGGCGCCAGGGCCAGCGCGGCGGCGGCCGACACCACCACCGTGCCGTCCAGCACCGGGCCGACCGCCCTCATGCGGCGAGCCGTGCCCGCGCCTCCATCAGGGCGAAGCCGAGCAGGTTCAACCCCCGCCACTCGTCGGGCCGTTCCGCGCGGATGTCGTCGGCAGCGAGCCCGATGCCCCAGATCCGGTCCACCGGGCTGGCCTCGACCAGGACGCGGTCGCCGGTGCCCAGCAGGTAGGCGCGCAGCGCCTCGTCCTGCCCGAACTTCGCGACGTTCCCCTCGACGACCAGCTCGAACCGGCTGGCCGTCCAGGCCCCGTCGTCGAAACCCCTGACCAGCCGCCCCAGCTTCTTCGCCTCGGCCGGCGTGTGGGCCGCCAGCACCCGCTGCTCTATGGCCTCGTCCCCGAACATCCGGGCCTTGCCCGCCATCATCCAGTGCTCGGCGGACGCGTACGTCACCCCGTCGACGGTGAACTGCCCGGGCCACCACTGGCTCAGGCACTCCCGCCGCGTCCCCCCGCCCTTCCGCTCGGTGTGCCCCCAGAACATCAGCCATTTCGGCCGCACCCCGGCGGCCGTCAGCGCCGCCAGCTCCACCCGGCTACGGACATCGGCAGGGCTCCCCACGCGCATCTCGCTCATATCGTCATTCTGACGCAAAGGGAGCCGTCGGGCCAGCGGGTTTTCGGTGGCAGGTCGGGTCAGTTGGCGGGCAGTGCGTTCGCCATGTCCCGGAAGCGGGGCGACACCCGCATCATGCCGTCCGAGCCGACGTTGAGGTTCTCGATCCAGCCGTCCCGGTACCAGAAGAGCGACGGGGTCAGCGGGGCCGGGTCGCCGGCCGCGAGCTCCTTCGACAGGTCGATCAGGAAGCGGATGGCGTTCAGCGACAGGCTGGTGCGGATCGGCACCGCGCAGAGTGTGTTGTTCGTCGGCAGGGCGACCAGGGCGCCGTTGGGCAGCTCGATGCCGCCTCCCAGGGCGTTCTCCAGGCGCAGCGCGTGGGCGGCTCCGGGCCAGGCTCCCATGCCGTTGACGGTGTGGATGGTGTCGCCGTTGGACGCGTCGAAGACCTGCCGGTTGAGCTGCTCGGTGGCCAGGTTCGCGAAGGCCCGCTCCCACAGCTCGGCCCGGCTGATGCTCCACTGGTCGGCGGCGTGTTCGGCTATCGACAGGGCCTCGGTCTTGCCGGCCCGCTTGCCGGCGTCCACGCAGAGGACGACCGACAGCTCGTCGTCGATCTGCCGCGCCATCGGATCGGGCCCCAGGCCGCGGCTCCTGGTGATCAGGAGCCGCAGTCGGTCCCGGACCTCGAAGACCGAGATCCTCGCCAGCGCCTGGCACGGGCCGTGCTCGTCGCACAGCGGCCTCGGAAGGTTCTTGCGGCTGCCGAACAGCGGCATGGGTGACTCCCCGGGTGGTTGCGATGGTCGGACTGGGCCACAGCATTCCATCGGTCGGCCTCGCCGTCCCGAGATCACCCCATTCCCGGAGGTGTTCTGTCGATCTGTCAGATGGCGGCGTGCTCCCAGCGGAGGGCGGGGTGGCCGTCGATCCAGTAGTGGGTCGCCCGGTCGGTGATCCGCAGGCGGACGGCGGTGAGGTCGGGGCGTCCGGCCTCCTGCCAGGCGGTGAGGATGCGCTCGACCTCGTCCCAGAGCGGGACCGGGCCGCTCTGGTGGACCGTCCAGCCGTAGGTGTCGTCGGCGACCTCGGCGGCGGATCCGGGGGTGGCCAGGTAGTGGATCGACTCCAGGTCCTCCCCGATCGATACGGTGAACTTGGCGCTGGGAAAGGCGAGTTGGGCGAGGATGGCCGGCGTCGGTTCGTTGAGGAGGGTGGGGGAGACGTGCGCCAGCCGCCTCGGTGCGGCCGCCTCCGCCCGGGCCGCGAGGCCCCCGGCCCGGGCCGCCAGGGGCTCGGGGCGGACGGGAGGGAGGGTGGAACGGTCGATGAACCGGCCGTCGGCGGTGCCGTCGGCGGCGACGGTGACCCTGGCCAGGCCGGCGCCCTCGGGCCAGGTGCCGACCGTGGCCAGGATCGTGCCGCCGGGCTTGGTCCGCTGCACCCAGGCGTAGGGGATGCGGCGCACCGCGTGGGTGGCGATCACCCGGTCGTACGTGACTTTCGGGTCGGCCTCGACGGTGCCGACGTTGCGCTCGCCGAGGAGGTGGCGGAGCAGGGCCGTCGAGTAGCCCGTGCCGGTGCCGATCTCCAACACGGTGTGCCCGTCTTCGGCGCCCAGGGCGTCGATCATGCGGACGGTGGCGGCCGGGGCGGTGGTGGAGGCGGTGGGGAAGCCCCGGACGGGCGCGGAGGCCTGGTCGGCGGTCAGATGGCCGTTGAGCTGGGTGACCAACGACCGGTTGCTGTAAGCGAGTTCGACCCACTCCGTCGGATCGGCGCCGCGCTCGGTCACCGGCCGCCAGCGGCGCCTGCCGGTGGACACGAACACCCCGGGGCGCAGGAACGGCTCCCGGGGAACGGCCTCCACGGCCGCCCGCAGCGCCGGGCTGCTCAGGGCGCCGCCCGCCTCAAGCCGGTCGGCGAGCGTACGGCGGGCTGCTGCGGTGTCCGGGGTCATGGTTCTCCTTCCTGGGGCGGGTGTGTGCGTCTGTGCTGGATCGCCTTGCTGAGTGCGGAGTTGACCAGCACGGTGACAATGCAGAGTACGAGGAGGAAGGAGGGGTTCGCCAAGGGAGCCCCTAGGAGTAGTGCTTGTGCAGGTCGTCGGTGATCAGCCCGGTGCCGTGGTGGACGGCCAGGCTGGAGTAGGTCCCGCGCAGTTGGGCGGCGTGCGCGGTTCGCTGGTGTTCGATCAGCAGCCCTTCGGTGTCGTCCGAGTGGCCGCTGCGGGCGCGCTCTCGGCGACTCAGGAAGACGGTCGTGCCGATGATGGTGGCCACGAGTGCGACCAGGAACGCGATGACGAAGGTCATGAGGTCTCACCTTTCCCCCGGGCCTGGATCGTCCCATGACGAACCATCTCCACGGAAGGGTCAATTCCACCCGACCCGCCGCACGAAAAGTCGACCAGGCCGACTTCCTGTGCCGCGTGTCACGGGTTTCGGGGCCCGTCCCATCGAGCAGATCCGGGAGGGGGCATGACAATTCCCCCTCCCAGAGGTCGATGTGAGGAGCCCGCATGAGCCCCACCCGTCGTGACGTCCTGCGCTGGGGAGCCGGTGCCGGTGGCGCCCTCCTGGCCGCCGCCGCGTTCAGCCCGGACGCAGCGGCAGCCGCAGCCGTCAGCCCGTCCGCCTGGATGAGCGCCCTGGACGACGCCACGCCGCTGACCGCCCTGACGATCCCCGGCACCCACGACTCCTGCTGCACCGACCCGCTGCACGGCACCGAGTGGTCCCACACCCAGAACTGGGGCCTGCCCGAGCAGCTCCAGCGCGGCATCCGCTTCCTCGACATCCGCTGCAACGGGCTCGCGGGGACGGCCGACGAACTCGGCATCTACCACAGCGACAACTACCAGTACGTCCGCCTCCAGGACGTCCTCGACCAGTGCCGCGCCTTCCTCGCCGCCAACCCGGGCGAGGGCCTCGTCATGCGCGTCAGGAACGAGTACGCGGGCGGGAACCGGCTCGACGACACCGAGTTCCAGCGCCGGATCAACCACTACCTGGACGGCCTCGGCTACCGGGGCCTGTTCTGGACGAACCCCTGGTGGCCCACCCTCGGCCAGGCCCGCGGCCGCGTCGTCCTCGCCGCCGACTTCGCCAACCCCTGGTCCGTCATCCAGTGGTCGAGCGCCACCAACACCTGGTTCGCCACCCAGGACACCTTCCAGGGCATCAGCCTCGCCGCCAAGTCCAAGGCCGTCACCGACTGGTTCGACCGCGCCTTCCTCGACCAGGGCTCCCCGCGGATGTACGTGAACTTCACCAGCTACGCCAACGGCGGCTGGCCCAAGGTCAACGCGGCCGCCATCGTGCCTCCCGTCCGCGACTACCTGAACGCCCGCCGCCAGCAGCCCGCCCACTTCGGCATCGTCCCGATGGACTTCCCCGACTTCCACACCGACGTCCTGCAACTGCTCATCGACAAGAACTTCATCGGCCGCTGACCGGCCCGCTGACCGGTCCCCGGACCGGCCCGCCGACTCGCCGTTGCTCACGCTCCGCGACGTGCCGGCGGCCCCGCGATCGGGTTTCGATCGCGGGGCCGTTGCCGTTGCCCGTGGCCCGGGGCCGGGGGGGGGGCTCAGCCGATGGAGCGGGGGAGGCGGGTGGTCAGGTACAGGATGACGAAGGAGCCGATGAGCTGAAGGCCCAGGCAGAGGGCGAGGGCGCGGTCCATGCCGAGGCTGGGGGAGAGCGACAGGTAGAGGGTGCCGAGGGTGGCGACGCCGAGGGCGAGGCTGGACTGCTGGCCGGTGGCCAGGACGCCGCTGCCGACGCCGGCCCGGGCGGCGGGCACCTTGGCGAGGACGACGCGGAACAGCGGGGTGCCGATCAGGCCTTGTCCGATGCCGGCGAGGGCGACGCCGGGCGCCATCCGCAGCGGGGAGAAGTGCGACCAGTCGGCGAGGACGGTGACGGCGAGGGTGGCCAGGCCGGCGGCCTGGATGACGGCGCCCGCGCTCAGTACCCGGCTGCCGTAGCGGCCGATCAGGCGGGGGCCGGAGAGCGAGGCGGTGAAGTAGCCGACGGCCATCGGGACGAGCGCCCAGCCGGCCGCGACCGGGCCGAGGTGCAGGCCCTGCTGGAGGGCGACGGCGATGACGAACATGAAGCCGCCGAAGCCGGCGAAGTAGGGCAGGGCGATGCCGAGGCCGCGCCGCATCTCGGGGATGCGCAGCAGGGACGGCGGCACCAGCGGGGTGGCGCCGCGCTGCTCCGCCCGGCGTTCGACCAGGACGAAGGCGGCGGCGAGGACGGGGAACAGCGCGAGCAGCACCCAGGACCAGAGCGGCCAGCCGGCGGCGCGGCCCTCCATCAGCGGGACGAGCAGGGCGAGCAGCGAGGCGGTGAGCAGGACGGTGCCGGGCACGTCGACGCGGGCGGCCTGGGTGGCCCGGCTCTCCGGGACGTAGCGGACGGCGAGGACCAGGGCGAGCAGCGCGAACGGCACGTTGAGCAGGAAGACGGAGCGCCAGCCGGTGCCGAACAGGTCGGCGGCGACGAGCATGCCGCCGAGCACCTGCCCGATGACCACGGAGATGCCGCCGACGGCGCCGTAGATGCTGAGGGCGCGGCCGCGCCGGGCGCCGTCGGTGGCGGCGGTGATGGTGCCGAGGACCTGCGGGATCAGCAGCGCGGCCGAGGCGCCCTGGGCGGCGCGGGCGGCGACCAGGGTCCAGGCGCCGGGGGCGAGGCCGCAGGCGAGCGAGGTGAGGGCGAAGGTGGCGGCGCCGACGACGAAGAGCCGGCGGCGGCCGAAGATGTCGCCGAGGCGCCCGCCGAGGACGAGCAGGACGGCGAAGGCGATGCCGTAGCCGGCGGCGACGAGTTCGAGGACGGCGGGCCCGGCGGCCAGGTCGTGGTCGATGGTGGGCAGGGCGACGTTCACGATGAAGAAGTCGAGCATCGGCAGGAAGGCCCCGAGCAGGACGGTGACCAGCCCGGCGGTGCCGAGGGAGGGGACGGCGGTGCGGGCGGCGGCCGCGGTCGCGGTGCCGGGGGTGGTGGCGGCGCGGACCGGGTCGGGGGCGACGGCGAGTTGTTGGGTCACGGGTCCTACGATCCGCCTGGCCGTACCCTGGTACCAGAGTGTGGTTATCCAGGTATAAGAAGTACCTGGCAACAGGCTCCGGGCTGGCGCATGCTAGGAACCATGAGCCTCACCACCCCGGCCGCGCAAGCCCGGTCCGCCTCGGTCGCGCAAGCCCGGACCACGCCGGCGACGCAAGCCCGGACCGCCCCCGACGACGCCCGCCGGCACGACCTGGCGGCCTTCCTGCGAAGCCGCCGCGAACGGATCGCACCCGACCAGGTGGGCCTGCCCCCGACCGGCCGCCGCCGCACGCCGGGGCTGCGCCGCGAGGAGGTCGCGCAGCTCGCCGCCGTCGGGGTGACCTGGTACACGTGGTTGGAGCAGGGGCGTGACATCCAGGTGTCCACCCAGGTGCTGGACGCGGTCTCCCGCGCCCTGCTGCTGGACCCGAGCGAGCGCGCGCACCTGTTCACCCTGGCCGGCGCGGAGGATCCGGCGCCGGTGAAGGAGTGCCCCTCGGTCACCCCGAGCGTGCGGCTGGTGCTGGAGCAGATGGCGCCGTACCCGGCCGTGGCGGTCAACACCCGCTACGACGTGCTCGCGTACAACGCCCAGTACACCGCGATCGTCGGCGATCTCAGCGAACTTCCGCCCGAGGACCGCAACTTGATGTGGCTGGCGTTCGCCCCCTCGCGGTTCCGCGAGGTGCTGATCGACTACCGGACCGAACGCCTCGGCATGGTGGCCCGCTTCCGCGCCGCGATGGCCGACCACAGCGCGGAGCCCGCCTGGAAGGCACTGCTGGCCCGGCTGCTCAAGACCTCGCCGGACTTCGCGGAGGTCTGGCAGCGGCACGAGGTGATGGGGCCGAGCAACGGGATCAAGCGGTTCCAGGTGCCGGGCGTCGGGCTGCTGCGCTGCGAGTACACCAGCTTCTGGCTCGGCCCCCGACTCGGGACGCGGATGATCACGTACACCCCGCTGGACGAGGACACCCGCGCGCTGATGAACGAGCTGCCCGGCAGCTTCTAGCCCGCCCGACGGCTTCTAGCGGGGGGCGAGGACGGCACGCCCGAGCAGCACGCACACCACCGCGAGCGGCAGTTCGACGCCGAGCGCCATCACCAGGGCGGCGAGCACCGCGTGGCCCGGGCCGGCGCAGGCGATGTCGGCCAGTGCGTCCCCCGCGAGCAGCAGGGCCACCGCTCCGCCGGCCCAGCCGGCGGCGGCGTTGCGCCGGCGCAGCAGGGCGTCGAGCGAGAGCAGCGCGGAGAACTCCAGCAGGTCGAGCACGACCCACGGGGTCTCGTGGCAGGCGGCGAGCACCGCGAGCCAGGGCAGCAGAGCGACGGCGGCCATGACGGGCACCCGCTCGAAGCGGGCGGGCAGGACGAGGGCGGCGGCCGGGCGGCCGGCGAGGACGGCGGTGCTCATGCGGCCCCTCCGGCGACCGAGGCCCCTCCGGCGACCGGGGCCTCGCCCGCGATCGCGGCCTCGCCCCGGCGTCGCACCCGCTCCAGCGGCTGCCGCTCGGTGGTGTCCCCGCCGGGGTGCCGGACCAGCACCCCGGTGTACGGGCCCTCGGCCCAGGCGAGCCAGAACCGCCCGGCGACCGCGACCACCTCGGCGCCGACGGCCGGCCGCTCGAACCGGAACGGCCCGGCCGACCAGAGCGACCGCACGGACCAGAGCGACCGCCCGGACCGGAACGACCGTCCGGACCCGAGCGGCCACGCGAACCCGAACGGCCGCACGGACCGGAACGACCGCCCGGACCGGAACGGCCCGGCCAGCCGTCCGGCGGTGAACGCCACCGCGGGCACGCTGCCGTCGGCCGCCAGCCGCCCCCAGGCGAGCACGTGGCGCGCCCGCCCGCCGGCCGGGCTGCGACGAGCACCGCGCAGCAGCTGCGGGGTGAGCCGGGCGGCGACCAGGACATCGGCCAACTCGCCGTCCTGGTACACCTCCAGCGCGGCCCGGCCGCGGCGGCCGACCAGGCTGCGGACCGACCAGGGCCCGGCCCCGACCGGCAGCGTCCCCTCCGGCCCCGCCGTCCGGCGGAGCGCGTCCCCGGGAACACCCCCGTGGCTCCCGGGGACGGGCCGCCGGTGCGGCGGGGTGGCGGAGTGCGATGCGGTGCTCGTCATGCCGTCCAGCTTCCCGTCGATCATGGGTCGCTGTCGGTGGTGCCGTGCTCCGAATCCGGGGTGTACCTAGATACACCCCGACCGTGAGCCCCCCTTCATGGCGGCCGTTGATCATCGCGCCCTACGCTGTCGGTCATGCCCTCCACCACGTTGCGCCGAGCGCTCGTCAGGAGCCTTCGGCGCCCCCCGTGGTCGCCCGAGGCCTGGCGGGACACCCGTTTCATAGCCGCCGGCCTCCCGCTGGCCCTGCCGGTCTGGCTGGCCGTCACCGAGTCCAAGCTGCTCTTCCCGATGACGGCCCTGGTCCTCATCTGCACCCGCCCGCTCACCGCCGCCCAGCGCGGCCGGCTGCGCGCCCTGCGGGGGGTGGAGGTGTCGCCGCCGCGTCCGGGCGAGCCGTGGGCCTGGCTGCCGGGTCGGCTGCTGCTGGGGCTGACCTGGCGCCAGGCCGTCCACCACCTGCTGGCCGGTCCGCTGCTGGCGGCGGGCGCGCTGGTGGTGCTGTACGCCTGGGGCGCCGGCGTGGTGATGGCCAGCGTGTACGGCTGGGTCTGGCTGATGCCCGTCGGCAGCCTGCTGCGCTCGGAGCTGGCCGGGCTGGACGTGGTGATCACGGTCGCCGGGGTGCTGCTGCTGGCCGTGATGCCCTGGCTGGCGGCGCTGGCGGCCTGGCTGGAGGTGCGCACGGCCCAGCTGCTGCTCGGCCCCAACCGGGCGGAGGCGCTGGAGCGGCGGGTCGAGGAGATCGCCGAGAGCCGGGCCGGGCTGGTCGACGTGGTGGACGCCGAGCGCCGCCGGATCGAGCGGGACCTGCACGACGGCGCCCAGCAGCGTCTGACCTCCCTCGCGATGAACCTGGGCCTGGCCCGGCGCACCCTCAAGGACGTCCCGCCCGAGGTCATGCAGGTGATCGTGGACGCGCACGAGGAGGCGCAGGCGGCCATCGACGAGCTGCGCGACCTGGTCCGCGGCCTGCACCCGGCGGTCCTGGAGGACCGCGGCCTGGACGCGGCGCTGTCCGGCATCGCGGCCCGCGCCCCGCTGCCGGTGCGCCTGGACGTGCACCTCGCCGAGCCGGTCGCCCCGACCGTCGAGGCGGTCGCCTACTTCACCGTCTCCGAGGCCCTGACCAACGTGGCCAAGCACGCCCGCGCCCAGCGGGTCGACCTCTCGGTGCGGACGGTCGGCGGCCGGCTGCGCCTGGTCATCAGCGACGACGGCGTGGGCGGCGCGGACGCCTCGCGCGGCACCGGGCTGACCGGCCTGCGCAAGCGCGCCGCCTCCGTCGACGGCACACTGTCCGTTCTCAGCCCCCTCGGGGGCCCCACCACCATCACCGTGGAGTTGCCGTGCGCGCTGTGATCGCCGAGGACTCGGTCCTGCTGAGGGTCGGCCTGGTCAAGGTCCTGGAGGCGGTGGGCTTCGAGGTCGCCGCTGCCGTCGGGGACGCCACCGAGTTGCTGGCGGCCGTCGAGGAGCACCGCCCGAAGGTGGTGGTGGCGGACGTCCGGATGCCTCCGGGCTTCCACGACGAGGGCGTGAAGGCCGCCATGGTGATCCGCCAGCAGTGGCCGGACGTCGCCGTGCTGCTGCTCTCCCAGTTCGTGGAGGAGCGCTACGCCGCCGACCTGCTGGCCACCAACACCAGCGGCGTCGGGTACCTGCTCAAGCAGCGGGTGGCCAACGTGGACGACTTCGTGGAGGCGCTGCAGCGGGTCGCCGCGGGCGGCACCGCGCTGGACCCGGAGGTGGTGGCCCAGCTGCTGCTGCGCCGCCACCGGGACCCGCTGGAGAAGCTGACCCCGCGCGAGCGGGACGTGCTCGGCCTGATGGCGGAGGGCCGCTCCAACGCCGCGATCGCGGCCGCCCTGGTGGTCAGCGACAGCGCGGTGGCCAAGCACATCAACTCGATCTTCACCAAGCTCGACCTGCCGCCGGCCGACGACAGCCACCGCCGGGTGCTGGCGGTGCTGCGGTTCCTGGAGGTCGGGTAGCCGTGGGCGGACCGACGAAGGCGTGGGGGCGGAAGGCCTGGCGCACCACCGGGACGCTCGCGATCGCGGTCGTCATGATCGGCGCCGGGATGCAGACCTGGGCGATGGTGGTGCAGCAGCAGACGACCTCGATGCAGCCGTACAACGTTGTCATCCACAAGCTCCGGCTGGACACCGGCAGCGCCTCGGTGCGGATCAGGGCGGGCCGGGACGGCCGGGTGGTGGTCCGGCAGAACCTGGACTGGACGGTGCGCAAGCCGTCGGTGTCGACCACCTTCGACGGTGACGTGCTCACGGTCGGCATGGAGTGCCGGAAGGTCCTGCCGTTCGCCGACTTCGGCTGCGGTGCCCAGATCGAGCTGGAGGTGCCGGCCGGTACCGACGTGTCGGGGCAGGTGAGCTCGGGCAGCGTCGAGGTGGACGGCCTGAGCGGCGGCGTCCGGATGGACCTCACCTCGGGCGAGCTGAAACTGATCGGCACGTCCGGGCAGGTGTACGCGCACGCCACCTCCGGGATGGTGCAGGGCACCGACCTGAGCTCGGAGCAGGTGTACGCGGAGACCACCTCGGGGGCGGTCGACCTGGCCTTCTCCAAGGCGCCGCGGTCGGTGGACACCAAGAGCACGTCCGGCTCGGTGAAGCTGACCCTGCCGCAGGACTCCCACTACGCCTTCAGCGGCGAGGTCGGCAGCGGCAGCCGCCACATCGACCCGAGCCTGGCGGACCCGGCCAGCCCGAACCGGATCCACGGCTCGGTCGCCTCGGGCTCGATCACGATCGACCCGGCCTAGAGAAGGCCTGGAGGGGCCTGGGGCGGCCTGGAGCGGTCCGGGGAGGCCCGGAGCGGCCCGGAAACAGGGGCTGACCCGGGTGGGGGACAATGGAGAGTCCCGTTCCCCTGCCCCGAGGTCAGCCGCGCATGACAGCCACGCCCGCACCCACCGCGCCCGACGCCGAGTTCGCGCCGCTGGACATCGGCCCGATCCGGGTGTGGCCGCCCGTCGTGCTGGCGCCGATGGCCGGCATCACCAACGCGCCGTTCCGCACCCTCTGCCGCGAGCAGAGCGGCGGAAAAGGTCTGTACGTCTCCGAGATGATCACCACCCGGGCCCTGGTCGAGCGCAACGCCAAGACCATGCAGCTGATCAAGTTCGACGCCAGCGAGAAGCCGCGCTCGATCCAGCTGTACGGCGTGGACCCGGTGACGGTCGGCAAGGCCGCCCGGATGATCGCGGACGAGGGCCTGGCCGACCACATCGACCTCAACTTCGGCTGCCCCGTCCCCAAGGTGACCCGCAAGGGCGGCGGCTCGGCGCTGCCGTACAAGCGCAACCTGCTGCGCGAGATCCTGCGCGAGGCCGTGGCCAACGCGGGCGACCTGCCGGTCACCATGAAGATGCGCAAGGGCATCGACGACGACCACCTCACCTACCTGGACGCCGGCCGGATCGGCGCCGAGGAGGGCGTGGCCGCGATCGCCCTGCACGGGCGCACCGCCGCCCAGCACTACGGCGGGACGGCCGACTGGTCGGCGATCGCCCGGCTGCGCGAGTCCGTTCCGGCGCACGTCCCGGTGCTGGGCAACGGGGACATCTGGTCGGCGGACGACGCGCTGCGGATGATGCGGGAGACGGGTTGCGACGGTGTCGTGGTGGGCCGCGGCTGCCTGGGCCGGCCGTGGCTGTTCCGGGACCTGGTCTCGATCTTCGAGGGCGAGGTCGACTACGCCCGTCCGGACTTCGGCTACGTGGCGCGGGCGATGGTGCGGCACGCGCAGCTGCTCGGCGAGTGGATCGGGGACGAGGCGCGCGGCGTGATCGACTTCCGCAAGCACGTCGCCTGGTACACCAAGGGCTTCTCGGTCGGCTCGGAGCTGCGGGTGAAGCTCGCCAACTCCTCCTCCCTGGCCGAACTGGCCGAAACCCTCGCCCTGGTGGAGCAGTCCCAGGCCTGGCCGGCCGGTGCGGACGGCCCGCGCGGGCGTACCGCCGGCAACAACCGGGTGGTGCTGCCCGAGGGCTGGTTGGACGATCCGTACGACTGCGCCCGACCGGGCGCGGACGCCGAATCGGACACCTCTGGCGGATGATATGTCCGTAGTGGCGAAATCAGCCCTCCGGGGCCCACTGCCACTCGGTCCCAGCCCTCTTGTCCAATCTGGACAGGAGGGCTCCTTTTCGGCGGTCCGATGTCACGGAACGGGCACGTTTCTGGACGGAGTGCGACGATCGGCGGAGGTGGACTACGTTCGACCGGTGAGATGCGCTGGTGACGCTTGCCACATGCGGTGGCGCCTGACGGCGGGTCAGTGGACGAAATGGACAGGTCGACTGTGAATCGCTTCCCGAAGCCGGTGGGCCGGTGATCGGCCGATCCGAGTGCAGGAAATCAAGCCGGGGCAACGCGGGCGACCCGCGACCGCTACCCAGCGTCCGAATCGTGCGATCTTCATGTTTCTCTTCGTTCAAGACTTGAAGGCGGGCTAGCGTCATCCGGACGATTTCACCAACAGAGGTGAACGCCTTTATGTGCATTCGATCTATCGGGTTACCCCCGGGTACCGGCCTCGTACGGCCTATTCGGGGCAGAGAAGAACCTTCGAAATGGGTATGTTCTCCGGCGTCAGGGCAACCGCGTACGAGGAGACCGACCCGTGCCGTCCCAGCAGAAGTTTGTTTACTCCTTCACTGAAGGAAACAAGGACCTCAAGGACCTTCTCGGCGGCAAGGGCGCGAACCTGGCCGAGATGACCAACCTTGGCCTCCCCGTCCCTCCGGGGTTCACCATCACCACCGAGGCCTGCAAGGTCTTCCTGGAGACCGGCAGCGAGCCCTCCTCGCTCCACCAGGAGATCAGCGCCCACCTGGACGCGCTCGAGCAGGAGATGGGCAAGAAGCTCGGCCAGCCCGACAACCCGCTGCTGGTGTCGGTGCGCTCGGGCGCGAAGTTCTCCATGCCCGGCATGATGGACACCGTCCTGAACATCGGCCTCTCGGACGCCTCGGTGGTCGGTCTCGTCGCCCAGTCCGGCAACGAGCGCTTCGCCTGGGACTCCTACCGCCGCCTGGTCCAGATGTTCGGCAAGACCGTGCTGGGCGTCGACGGCGAGCTGTTCGAGGAGGCCCTCGACGAGGCCAAGCACGCCAAGGGCACCGTCAACGACCTGGACCTGGACGCTGCCGACCTCCGGGAACTCGTCGAGGTGTTCAAGGGCATCGTCGAGCGCGAGACCGGCCGGGCCTTCCCGCAGGACCCGCGCGAGCAGATGGACCTCGCCATCCACGCCGTCTTCCACTCCTGGAACGGCGACCGCGCCCGCCTGTACCGCCGGCAGGAGCGCATCCCGAACGACCTCGGCACCGCGGTCAACGTCTGCAGCATGGTCTTCGGCAACCTCGGCGAGGACTCCGGCACCGGTGTCGCCTTCACCCGCGACCCCTCCACCGGTGCCCAGGGCGTCTACGGCGACTACCTGTCCAACGCCCAGGGCGAGGACGTCGTCGCCGGCATCCGCAACACCCTGCCGCTGGCCGAGCTGGAGAAGCTCGACAAGAAGTCGTACGACGAGCTGATGACGATCATGCAGACGCTCGAGAACCACTACCGCGACCTCTGCGACATCGAGTTCACCATCGAGCGCGGCAAGCTCTGGATGCTGCAGACCCGCGTCGGCAAGCGCACCGCCGCCGCGGCCTTCCGGATCGCCGTCCAGCTGGTCGACCAGGGCCTGATCGACCTGGACGAGGCCCTCATGCGGGTCACCGGCGGCCAGCTCTCGCAGCTGATGTTCCCGCGCTTCGCCCCGAACGCCGAGTCCCAGCAGATCGCCTGGGGCCTCGCCGCCTCGCCCGGCGCCGCCATCGGCAAGATCGTGTTCGACTCCTACACCGCCGTCAAGTGGTCCCGTTCCGGCGAGAAGGTCATCCTGGTCCGCCGCGAGACCAACCCGGACGACCTGGACGGCATGATCGCCGCCGAGGGCATCCTCACCTCGCGCGGCGGCAAGACCTCGCACGCCGCCGTCGTCGCCCGCGGCATGGGCAAGACCTGTGTCTGCGGCGCCGAGGAGCTGGAGGTCGACACCAAGCGCCGCCGGATGACCACCGCCGCCGGCCTGGTGCTGGAGGAGGGCGACGTCGTCTCCATCGACGGCGCCACCGGCAAGGTCTACCTCGGCGAGGTCCCCGTCCTGCCGTCCCCCGTCGTCGAGTACTTCGAGGGCACCCTGCACGCCGGCGCCGACGTCCAGGGCGGACTCGTCCAGGCCGTCCACCGGCTGATGGCGCACGCCGACGTCCGCCGCCGGCTCGCCGTGCGCGCCAACGCCGACAACGCCGAGGACGGCGGGCGCGCCCGCCGCTACGGCGCCCAGGGCATCGGCCTGTGCCGCACCGAGCACATGTTCCTCGGCGAGGAGCGCCGCAAGGAGGTCGAGCACCTGATCCTGGCGGACAACGACAAGGACCGCGAGCTCGCCCTCTCCACCCTGCTGCCGCTGCAGAAGGGCGACTTCCTGGAGCTCTTCCAGGCCATGGACGGCCTGCCGGTCACCGTCCGCCTGCTCGACCCGCCGCTGCACGAGTTCCTGCCGGACATCACCGAGCTGTCGGTGCGCGTCGCCCTCGCCGAGGCCCGAAAGGACCCGAACGAGAACGACCTGCGCCTGCTCCAGGCGGTGCACAAGCTGCACGAGCAGAACCCGATGCTGGGCCTGCGCGGCGTCCGCCTCGGCCTGGTCATCCCCGGCCTGTTCGGCATGCAGGTCCGCGCCATCGCCGAGGCCGCCGCCGAGCGCCGGCTGGCCGGCGCGGACCCGCGCCCCGAGGTGATGATCCCGCTGGTCGGCACCGTCCAGGAGCTGGAGCTGGTCCGCGACGAGTGCGAGCGCGTGCTCGCCGAGGTCGCCCAGTCCACCGGCGTGCAGCTGGACATCAAGCTCGGCACCATGATCGAGCTGCCGCGCGCCGCCGTCACCGCCGGTCAGATCGCCGAGGCCGCCGAGTTCTTCTCCTTCGGCACCAACGACCTCACCCAGACCGTGTGGGGCTTCTCCCGGGACGACGTGGAGGCCTCGTTCTTCACCGCCTACCTGGAGAAGGGCATCTTCGGGGTCTCCCCGTTCGAGACCATCGACCGCGACGGCGTCGGCGCGCTCGTCAAGCACGCCGTCGAGGCCGGCCGGGCCACCCGCCCCGACCTCAAGCTCGGCGTCTGCGGCGAGCACGGCGGCGACCCGGACTCGGTCCACTTCTTCCACGAGGTGGGGCTGGACTACGTCTCCTGCTCCCCCTTCCGGATCCCGGTGGCGCGCCTGGAGGCAGGCCGCGCCGCCATCGAGACGGCGGGCAGCGACCCGCGCTGAGAGAGGGTAGGCATCCCCTCCTCGGCCGCGGGCCGGACTGACCGCTTCCCTCCCCACCGGGAGGGCGTACACCGGAGCTCGGCGCAGGAGAACCGGCGTACGTAACAACGGCCGGGCGGTCCTTCCCCGGCCGTCCGCCTGTGCCCGGCCGCGCTTCCCAGCCGGCCTTCCCCGTCCGGCCGGATGTGGCGGCGGCCACGTGTGTAGCTGGCCGGGCGGCGCCCGCGCGCCTGCCAAGCTGGGGCGCATGACCAGACGTAAAAGCCCGCTCGTCGTCGTGGCCGTCCTGATCCTGGCCCTCGTCGCCGGGATCGGGTACCTGCTCGCCAGCAAGGGCGGCAGCAGCCACCCCAAGGCCGCCGCGAGCTCCACCGCCACCTCGGCGGGCGCCTCGGCCCCCAAGTCCTCGGCCCCCAAGCCGTCCCCGCCCGCCGGCGGCACCCCCGCCCCGAGCGGCACCTGGGTGCCCGCCGACCCGGCGCTCGCCGACGTCTGCCGCAGCAAGCTCCCCAGCCAGGCCCAGGACACCCTCGGCCTGATCGCCAAGAACGGCCCGTACCCGTACAACCGCGACGGCATCGTCTTCGAGAACCGCGAGAGCCGCCTGCCGAAGAAGTCCGGCGGCTACTACCACGAGTTCACCGTGGTCACCCCGGGCTCCAACGACCGCGGCACCCGCCGCGTGGTCACCGGCGGCTCCGGCGAGCAGTACTGGTCGCCGGACCACTACGCGACCTTCCAGGAGATCGACCCGCGCTGCTGACACCCCGCACCGTGTGATGCCCCGCACCGCGCCCGCGGCCCGCACCGAGCACCCGACCGCACCGCGCCCGCGGCCCTCACCGGGCCCGGCGCCAGCTGACCCGGCGGTGGGGGCCGTGCGGGCCGGTGGTGAGGAGGGCGGTCAGCTCGTGGAACACCGGGACGGGGTCGCGCCGGAGCTGGACCGGGGTGGTGCGGACCACGGGGAGCCCGACGGCGGTCAGCCGGTTGGCACGGGCCAGGCCGCGTTCGTGGTCGGCGGGGCGCAGGTGCCAGGCGCGGGAGTCGATCTCCAACGCCACGCAGGCGTGCGGCCAGTAGGCGTCCGGGACGGCGAGGAAGCGGCCGTCCAGGAAGAGCACCGGGTTCCACAACGGCTCGGGCAGGCCCGCGTGCGCCAGGAGTTCGCGGGCCTCGCCCTCCACCACCGACCGCACTCCGACAGTGAGGTCCTCCACCACCCGGGCCACCTGCGGCAGCCCGAGCGCGCCCGGCCGGGCCAGCAAGTGGTCCAGCAGCTCGCCGAGTTCGCAGTGCCGCCGCTGGACGGCCTCCGCGCACAGCGCCCGGAACCGGCGCTGCCCGGTCTCGCCCGGCGCGAGGTCGGCCAGCGCCCGGGCGACGGTGGTGCTCCACAGCCCGTCGTCCCGCTCGAAGCCGCCCGGCAGCGGCCCGGCCGACCGGTGGATCCGGACGAACTCGCGGTCGACGACACGGCGTTGGGCGGGGATCAGGACGTCGATCCGGGCCAGGTCCGCCGGGTGCCCGGCGCTCGGCAGCCCCGCGTCGGCCAGCACCGCGTCCCCGGTCAGCAGTACCTCCCCGGCCTGCGGCGCCCGCCCCTTGGGGCTCGCGTACGCCAGCGCGGCGCGCAGCCGCTGGTGCGCTGTCAATCGGCCGGACTGCAGGCAGATCACCCGGGGCAGCACCTGCTGCCACGGCCCGTCGGGGCGCAGCCGGTGGGCGATGGTGCCGGACGGCACGCCGAGCCGGCGCAGTTGCGCCCGGGTGACGATGTGCTGCTGGTCGGCGCCGAGCAGCACGACGGGGTCGAGCGGGTTCACGCGGGTCATGCCCGGGGTGCTGCCCACCAGGGTCGGATGTATGCGAAACATCGCTCGTCGGGGGAGCCTGTGAGAATGAGGTTGACGGAGCACCGGCCGAACCGCTGAGCTGGGGACCATATGACGACTCCACCCACCGGCCCACCCACCGGCCCCGCGCCGAGCCGCCCCGGAGAGCGAGGTCCTCGGCTTGGCCGCCGGGGGCTACGGGTGGCGGCCGTAGCCCCCTTCGGGCCGTGAGCAGGCGTCCGGGTCAGGCGGTGATCAGATGCCCGGGGCCGCCGCCGTGTCTAAGGCACTCCTGGTTGATCGCCGGATCCGGGGCGCTGGGCGAGGTGGCGGCGGCGATCCGCAGCTCGATGATGTCCCGCACCGCGGGCCACTCGTCGTCGAGGATCGAGTAGAACGCGGTCGAGCGCACCACCCCGTCGAGCCCGCGCGAGTGGGCCCGGCGGACGCCCTCGGAGGTGGCGCCGAGCCGCTCGATGGCGGTGCGCGAGCGCTGGTTGCGGGCGTCGGCGCGCAGCGAGATCCGCTGCACCCCCCAGGTCTCGAAGGCGTGGCGCAGCATCAGCAGCTTGGCCTCGGCGTTGATGCCGGTGCCCTGGGCACGCGGCGAGAGCCAGGTGTTGCCGATCTCGGCGGCGTCCGGGACGGCCGTGGCCGGGTCGCCGAACGGGACCCCGGGCACCGGCGGCCAGACCATCGGCCCCTGCCAGTAGTCGAGTTCCAGGAATCGGGTGGAGCCGACGACCCGGCCGGTTGCCACGTTCACCGTCGCGAACGGCAGCGACCGGCCCGCGGCCTGGTCGGCGAGGGCGCGCGCGATGTAGTCGCGGGCCGCTTCGAGGCCGTGCGGGACGGGCGTGAAGGCGTAGGTCGTACGGTCTTCGGCGCCGGCCTCGGCGATGGCCGAGGCGTGGTGCGCGGCGAGGGGCTCCAGCCGCACGGTGCGGCCGGTGAGGATGACAGGTACGGGCACGGAACCTTCGGTCCTTCATCGGTCGGAGGGTGCCTACCGTGCCGGGGTACGGCTCGGGAGGCAGGGACAGTCGCCCCGGCCCCGGAGCACGCCCGCCGGTACCCGCGCACGCCGGAGAGCCGGTCGGGCGGGGCGGGGGCGGCGGCCCGGAGGCGGGCAGCGCGGTGCCGGAACGGACTCGGGTCCACGGACCGGTCCGGCGGGGATGAGCGAGGGGACAGTGTGCGTCCGCGAGATGGCCGATGAGGAAACGGGAGCGCGAAGGAAACAGGCGGCCAGATGAAGGCAAGATGCGTCGTGTGGGCTGGCCGAACACCGGTCCGGGACGTGGCCGACGGCGTTACGGGACGACGTGACGACGACGCGACGATGCGAGGCAGCGAGAGGACGATACCCGTCAGAAGGCGGTGCGTCACTTCGCGGCACGCGAATGGCGGTGCGGGCCGCTGCGACCCGCCCCCGGACGGGCCGTTGAACACCCGTGACCAGGGGCTTTCCACCCGGGTGCGATCATGGTCCGGAGCGGTCCGGGGAGGCCGCCGACCCCGCCGACGGGCGGGTCGGGAATTCCGGCGGCGCCCGGCACGCTGGAGAGGACGAGAAGCCGGTACGTCGTGACGAGTAGAGAACGGGGTTGGGTGCGCGGTGCGTGACTTCCAGGCGTTGTACGAGCTGGATCAGCAGGGCGTGGCCGCGGTGGCCGCGGCCACCGCGGAGCTGCGCGACACCGGTGCGGGCCTCGTGCTGCTCCAGCACTTCGAGGGCTTCATGGACGCCGGCGAGGCCGGCGGCCAGGTGGTGGCCCACCTCCTGGAGACGGGCTCGCCGCAGGTGGTGGCCCGCTTCGACCACGACCGCCTGGTCGACTACCGGGCGCGCCGCCCCGCGATGGTCTTCGACCGGGACCAGTGGGCGTCCTACGAGCCGCCGGAGATCCTGCTCCAGCTCGTCCGCGACGGCGCGGGCGCGCCGTTCCTGCTGCTCACCGGCCCCGAGCCGGACGTCGAGTGGGAGCGTTTCGCCGGTGCCGTCCGCGAGCTGGTGGAGCGCTTCGAGGTCCGGCTGGCGGTGGACTTCCACGGCATCCCGATGGGCGTGCCGCACACCCGCCCGGTCGGCCTGACCCCGCACGGCAACCGGCTCGACCTGGCGGCCGGCTACCCGCAGTGGTTCGAGCAGGCGCAGGTCCCGGGCAGCGCCCAGGCGCTGCTGGAGTACCGCCTGGCCGAGGCCGGGCATGACGTGCTGGGCTTCGCCGTGCACGTCCCGCACTACGTGGCGCGCTCGGAGTACCCGGCGGCCGCCGTGCTGATCCTGGAGGCGGTGCAGTCCGCCACCGGCCTGGTGCTGCCCGGCACCCGGCTGCGCGAGCGGGTCGGCGAGGTGTACGCCGACATCGAGGAGCAGCTGGCGCACGGGGACGGCGAGTTGCGCTCGGCGATCCGCGGCATGGAGGGCCAGTACGACGCGGTGGCGGGGGCGGAGAGCCGGGAGAGCCTGCTGGCCGAACCGGTGGACCTGCCGTCGGCGGACGAGTTGGGGCGGCGCTTCGAGCAGTTCCTGGCCGAGCACGAGCGCGGCGCGGAGTAGGTACGGCGCGGAGTGGGCCCGGGCGGGGAGTAGGACCGGCACGGAATCGGCCCCGCAGGGGCGGGAACCGGCCGGGTCGGCGGCGGCCGGGAGTCACGGGAGTCATTCGCGGGCCCCGTTCGTTGGTGCTGGCGGCGTCGGGGGACGCGCCGCCGTACGGAGCTGCCTGTGACGCCTATCCCCCGGGGGGATGCCATGCCCACGACCATGTCCAGGACCATCCGCCCGGCCGTCGCCCTGACGGCCGGGCTCGCCGCGCTGCTGCTCGCCGGGTGCACCCCCGCGGACGGCGGGACGGACGGTTTCGCGGGCGCGCTGCCCGGCAAGAACGCCAAGTCCACGCCGCCGCCGAACGGCCCGTACGTGGCCCTCGGCGACTCGTACACCGCCGGCCTGAAGATCGCCCCGCAGGTGGGCGAGCCGAAGGGCTGCTCCCGCTCGGGGGTCAACTACCCGTCCCTGGTGGCGAAGGGGCTCGGGCTGCCGGCCGGCCAGTTCCAGGACGTCAGTTGCAGCGGCGCCCGCACCGGGGACCTGACCGGCGCCCAGGAGACCGACCACGGCACCAACCCGCCCCAACTGGACGCGCTGACCCCGGCCACCCGCGTGGTGACGGTCGGCATCGGCGGCAACGACGCGGGCTTCATGGAGGTCGTCAAGGAGTGCGCCAAGGAGAACCTGGTGGACGCGGTGAAGGGCATCGTCGGCGCCACCCGCGCGCCCTCGCCCTGCCGCGAGCACTACGCCTCCGGCGGGACCGACGAGGTGCAGCGCAAGGTCGACGCGGCCGGTGAGCAACTCGGCCGGATCCTGCAGGACATCAAGCACCGCTCCCCGCAGGCCCGGGTGTACGTGATCGGGTACCCGACGCTGCTCCCGTCCGACCCGGCCGGCTGCCGACAGGTGTTGGGCAAGGCGGTCGCGGCCGGGGACCTGGGCTTCCTCTCGGAGAAGGAGCAGCAGCTCAACGGCATGCTCAAGCGGCGGGCGGAGGGCGCCGGCGCGGTGTTCGTGGACGCGGCCGCCCCCTCGGCCGGGCACGACATGTGCGCGGGCGAGGCCACCCGCTGGGTCGAACCGCCGTTCCCGGCCCCGGGCCTGGCGGCGATCCACCCCAACGCCAAGGGGCAGGAGGCGGTGGCCGCCGCCGTCCTCAAGGCCGTCCGCGGCTGAGGCCGGAGGCCGGGGGCCGGGGCCGGACCGCAGGCGGCGAGCCGGGGCGGCCACCGGCGCGCAACCCGGGCCGGGGCGGACACCAGCGCGTACCGCAGGATTCACGCTCCGGCCCACACTCCTTCGTGCGCGGCACACCCTGGCTGTCGGGGGCTCGGCGTACCGTGAGGGGCATATGGATGACACCGCGCACCGCCTCGCCGCCGCCCCGCTCCCGTACGATCACGCCGCCGAGGCCCGCTGGGTCCCCGAACCGGACAAGCGCCCCGGCCGCACGGCGTTCCAGCGCGACCGGGCCCGGGTGCTGCACTCGGCGGCGCTGCGGCGGCTGGCCGGCACCACCCAGGTGGTCGCCCCGATGCGCAGCGACTTCCCCCGCACCCGGCTCACCCACTCCCTCGAATGCGCCCAGGTGGGGCGGGAGTTGGGCGCCGCCCTGGGCTGCGACCCGGACCTCGTGGAGGCCGGCTGCCTGGCCCACGACATCGGCCACCCGCCGTTCGGCCACACCGGCGAGGAGGCGCTCGACCAGGCCGCCGAGGCCTGCGGCGGCTTCGAGGGCAACGCGCAGTCGCTGCGCATCCTCACCCGGCTCGAACCCAAGCGCTTCGCCCCGGATGGCGAGCACCCCGCCGCCCGGCTCGCCCCCTGGCCCGGCCGCAGCGTCGGCCTCAACCTGACCCGCGCCGCCCTCGACGCCGCCACCAAGTACCCGTGGACGCGCGGCGCCCACCCCACCGACCCGGCCTCGCCCAAGTACGGCGTCTACGCCGACGACCTGCCGGTGTTCCGCTGGCTGCGGGCCGGCTCCCCGGCCGGGCGCAAGTGCTTCGAGGCCACCGTCATGGACTGGTCCGACGACGTCGCGTACTCGACCCACGACGTCGAGGACGGCCTCCAGGCCGGACACATCGACCCGGCCGCGCTGCGCGCGCCGAGCGAGCGGGCCGAACTCTTCAAGGTCGCCGAGCGCTACGCCCCGGACGCCGAGCCGGAGGAGCTGGCCGCCGCCCTCGACCGGTTGCTCGGCCAGGACCGGTGGCCCCAGGAGTACGACGGCACGGCCCGCGCCCGGGCCGGGCTGAAGGACCTCACCAGCCAGCTGATCGGCCGCTTCTGCCTGGCCGCCGAGCAGGCCACCCGGGCCCGCTACGGCCCCGGCCGGCTCACCCGGTACACGGCCGAGCTGGTGGTGCCGCGGGGCGTCCGGCTGGAGGTCGCGGTGCTCAAGGCGGTCGCCGTCCGCTTCGTGATGCAGCGCGACGAGCAGGCCCAGCTGCGGGCCCGCCAGCGGATCGTGATCGCCGAGCTGGCGTACGTGCTCACCCAGCGCGCCCCCGAGGGCCTGGACCCGGTGTTCGGCGCGCTCTACCGCGAGGCCGAGGACGACCGGGCCGCCCTGCGCGCGGTCATCGACCAGATCGCCACCCTCACCGACGCCTCCGCCCTCGCCCTGCACGCCAGGCTCGTCGGCGCCGCCTGGGCCTGACCGCCCGCGGGCCCCGGCGCCCGGTGTCCGACTGCTCGGGCGCAACCGCCCGGCGCCCGGCGTCCGACCGCTCAAGCGCAACCGCCCGGCGCCCGACCGCGCGCAGTGCAACCGGCCCGGCACGACCGGCCCGCCGGGAAACCCCGGCCACCCCAGTAGACTTCCGGGGTGGCCGGGCGGATCAGGGACGAAGACGTACAAGCGGTGCGCAGCGCACTGCCGATCGACGCCGTGGTCGGCGACTACGTTCAGCTCACCAACGGTGGCGGCGGCGAGTACAAGGGCGTCTGCCCCTTCCACGACGAGAAGTCCGCCTCGTTCTACGTGAACCCCGCCAAGGGCGTCTTCCACTGCTTCGGCTGCCAGGAGAACGGCGACACCATCGCCTTCCTGATGAAGATCGAGCACTTCACCTTCGCCGAGGCCGTCGAGCGGATGGCCGCCCAGGCCGGCATCACCCTGCGTTACGAGGAGGGCGGCTACAGCCCCCGCCACCAGCAGGGCGAGCGGACCCGCCTGGTCGAGGCGCACAAGGTGGCCGCCGCCTACTACCGGGAGCAGCTGGCCTCGGCGGAGGCGGAGATCGGCCGCCGCTTCCTGGCCGAGCGCGGCTTCGACGAGGAGGCCGCGAAGACCTTCGGCGTCGGCTACGCCCCGGTGGGCTGGGAGCACCTGGTCCGCTACCTGCGCGGCAAGGGCTTCACCGACAAGGAGATCCTGCTCGGCGGCCTGGCCTCGCAGGGCCAGCGCGGCGGCCTGATCGACCGCTTCCGGGGCCGGCTGGTCTGGCCGATCCGGGACATCGCGGGCGAGGTGGTCGGCTTCGGCGCCCGCCGCCTGCGCGAGGACGACAACGGCCCGAAGTACCTGAACACCCCCGAGACGCCGATCTACAAGAAGTCGCACGTGCTGTACGGCATCGACCTGGCGAAGAAGGAGATCGCCAAGTCGGGCCGCGCGGTCGTGGTCGAGGGCTACACCGATGTGATGGCCTGCCACCTGGCGGGGGTCACCTCGGCGGTGGCCACCTGCGGTACGGCCTTCGCCGAGGACCACATCAAGATCATCCGCCGGCTGCTGATGGACACCTCGCAGTACCGCGGCGAGACGGTCTTCACCTTCGACGGCGACGCGGCCGGCCAGAAGGCCGCCCTGCGGGCCTTCGAGGACGACCAGAAGTTCGCCGCCAAGACCTCCATCGCGGTCAGCCCGGGCGGCATGGACCCGTGCGAACTGCGCCTGGCCCAGGGCGACGAAGCGGTCAAGCAGCTGATCGACAACCCCGTCCCGCTGTTCGAGTTCGCGCTGGTCTCGGCGGTGTCCAAGCACCGGGTGGAGACGCCGGAGGGGCGGTCGGCGGCCCTGGAGGAGGCGGCCCCGATCGTCGCCAAGATCAAGGACCGCTCGATCCAGCACGAGTACGCCGTCCGCCTGGCCGGCATGCTCGGCATCCTGGACGAGCCCTTCGTCGTCCGCCGGGTCTCCCAGCTGGCCCGCTGGGACCGCGAGCGCCAGCAGAACCCCCGGGGCGCCGACCGCGGCCGCCGCGCCGAGCCCGCGCCGGTGCGCCCGGCGCAGCCCGCCTTCCGGCTCAACCCGCGCGACCCGGCCCAGTTCGTCGAGCGGGAGCTGCTCAAGCTGGCGCTCCAGCACCCGGACCTGGTCAGCCCGGCCTTCGACCACTACGGCGAGGACGAGTTCCCCACCCTGCCGTACACGGCCGTCCGGCAGGCCATCGCCAAGGCCGGCGGTGCCGCGTACGGGGCGACGCTGCCCGACTTCACCAGCGTGGTGCGCGAGGCGGCCCCGGACGACCAGGTGCGCTCGCTCGTCACCGAGCTGACCGTCGAGCCGGTGCGCTCCCGCCGGAAGGTGGACGCGGTCTACGCCGGGGAGTTCCTGGTGAAGCTGCGCCTGCTGGCGGTGGACCGGCGGATCGCCGAGGTCCGCGGCTACCTGCAGCGGCTCGGCCACCGGGCCGATGCCGAGCAGCAGCACGCGGTGCAGACCGAGCTGTGGCAGCTCCAGCAGTACGGCCAGCAGCTCCGCAGCCAGGGCGCGGCGGCGCTGTAGGAGCGCGGCGGGGCCGTGGGAGCGGCCCAGAAAAGTCGACGCACGAGTCTCGGCCACGGAGTGTGGCGTACCGCACACTGGAGGGCGTCCCACCTCCGTTCAGCGCGGGTCCGCCAGAGTCGCGCCCGCCCCGAGGGATGCCCGTGGACCGAGGCTTTGCCGCGACCTCCAGCCCGACTTCCAGCCCGACCGCCGCACCGACCGCCGCACCGACCGGCGCGCTGACCGCCGCACCGCCCGGCGCCGGCACCGGACCGCACCCCGCCGGCCCGGCCGGGGACCGGGAGACGGACCACGGCCGGGCCGGGGCCGCGCCCCCGGACGGCGCCCGCGGCGTGCCGCAGGGCCACCCCGAGGCCCCGGAGACGGACCCCGACGCCGAGGACCCGGAGCCTGACGCCGAGAACCCGGAGCCCGGCGACGGGGACGAGGAGGAGCCCCGCCCGCAGGCCGAGGGCGACGCCGGCCCGGCGCCGGACCTGCTCCGCCAGTACCTGCGCGAGATCGGCCGGGTCCGCCTGCTCACCGCCGCCGAGGAGGTGGAGCTGGCCCGCCGGGTCGAGGCCGGCCTGTTCGCCGAGGAGCGGCTGAACGGCGACCCCCCGCCGTCCGACCCGCCGGCCCGCGAACTGGACACCCTGGTGGTGCGCGGCCGGATCGCCAAACGCCGGCTGATCGAGGCGAACCTGCGGCTCGTGGTGTCCGTCGCCAAACGCTACGTCGGCCGCGGACTGACCCTGCTGGACCTGATCCAGGAGGGCAACCTGGGCCTGATCCGGGCGGTGGAGAAGTTCGACTACGCCCGCGGCTACAAGTTCTCCACGTACGCGACCTGGTGGATCCGGCAGGCGATGAGCCGGGCGCTGGCCGACCAGGCCCGGACGATCCGGGTGCCGGTGCACGTGGTCGAGCTGATCAACCGGGTGATCCGGGTGCAGCGCGCCCTGCTGCAGGAGCGCGGGCTGGAACCGACCCCGGCCGGGATCGCCGCCGCCCTGGAGCTGACCGAGGAGCGGGTGCGCGAACTGCTCCGGCTGGCCCAGGAGCCGATCTCGCTGCACACCCCGGTCGGCGAGGAGGACGACGTCGCGCTCGGCGACCTGATCGAGGACGCCGACGCCGCCTCACCTGCGGAGTCCGCCACCTTCCTGCTGCTGCGCCAGCACCTGGACGCCGTCCTGGCCACCCTGGGCGAGCGGGAGCGCCAGGTCGTCCAGCTCCGCTACGGGCTGGACGACGGCCGCCCGCGCACGCTGGAGGAGATCGGCACGGTGTTCGGCGTGACCCGGGAGCGGATCCGCCAGATCGAGTCGAAGACGCTGATCAAGCTCCGCGACCACGCCTTCGCGGCGCAGCTGCGCGGGTATCTCGACTGAGCGGCCCGCCGGTCCCCGGCCGGGACCAGCTGGGGACCCTAGGACCGGCCTGGGGAGGGCTGCGCGGTGGCGGGCTGTGTGTCGGTCGGCTGTGCCGGGGAGGGCGGGTCGGTGGCCGCCGCGTCCGGGCCGGTGCCCGGGGGCGGCGAGGCGGGGCCGATCGGGATCGGGGTGGAGGCCACCACGGCGGCCAGGCCGGAGACGGGCGAGGTGCAGACGTGCCCGGCCGGCTGGTACCCGCAGACCTGGAAGGTGACGGCCGGGTCGGCCGCGTCCAGCATCGACGAGTAGTTGTCGTAGCCCCAGTGGATGAGCGCCGTCTCGCTCTGGCCGGAGTCGTCGGTGATGGTCGCGTAGTCGTTCGGCTCGCCCTCGGTGATCGCCGCCCAGGCCGCCTGGCAGGTCTGGCTGTACCGGAGGTAGACGACGACCTTGCCGATGACGTCGGTCTGCAGGGTCCGGGCGTCCTTGCCGCAGCCGGTGGCCTTGGGGTCCTTGTGCGCGCAGCCGACGGCCTGGCAGACGGGAGCGCCCGGGACGGGCTTGGCCGCGGTGGCGGTCGGGACGGGCTCGGCGACGGTCTGGGGCTGCTCCTGGTGCCGGGTGGCCCGCAGGCCGACCAGCACCAGCAGGGACACCAGCAGGGCGGCGCCGGTCAGCAGCGTCGCCGGGCGCCGCCACCACGTCACGGGTGCCGTCACGGCGCCGCCGGGCTCGCTGGGTGCGACGGTCACATCGGTCACATCGGGTACGTCGGAGGCAGCGGGTGTGGCGGGCGCGCCGGTCCGGTCCGTCGGGGGCTGCGCCGCCCGGGGCTGCTCGGGGGCCGCCTGCGCGGCGGGTTCCTCCGGGGCGCCGGGCCCGCCGTCCTCCTCGGGCCCCGCCACGGCCTGCTCCCGCAGCGCCCGCAGGGCCGGCCCGTCGCAGTCCACCGCCCTGGTCAGCGCCTCCAGTGCCTGCCCGGTGATGACCCGCTTGCCGTTCAGCCAGCGCTCCCAGGAGGCCCGGCTGTAGTGCGTCCGGGCGGCGAGCTCGGACAGCGAGAGTCCGGCGGCGTCCTTGATGGCCCGGAGCTCCTCGGCCAGGAGCCGGGCGGGTCCGGACAGCTCTTCGGGCAGGTTCTTCCAGGCGGAACCCATGGGGCCTTCCAACGATGCGAGACGGGAACGGGGGGACGGGGAGAGCGGAACGGGCTCCGGCCCGGGCCGTTCGGGTGTCTCCGCTTCTCCAAACTCACCGGTCCGGCGTCCCAAACCCCAGGTCATGGCGCTGAGACGGACGGAAGTGTCTCACAACCCCCGGGAACGCTCGCATGTGCACGTGTCCGTCGTGCACAGTTCTCTGGTCGGCGCGGTTCGCCGCCCGACGGCGTCGTTCGGACGCGGACCGGTCACCGGTCCCCGCTCCGGCAGCACGTCCCGATTCCCCCACCGGCCGGGGCAGCCTCGCGGGGGGAGGCTGCCCCGGTTCGTCCGGGACGCACGGTGGGGAGGGCGCTTCGCAGCGCTCTCCCCACCGTGATCACGCCCCGCCGTGTTCACGCCCCGGCGGCCCCAGGCCCTAGTGGTGGAAGCCCGACCGGGTCGGCACCCCGAGTTCCTTGAGCGGGCCGGGCTGGCGCCGCAGCTCCGGCAGCAGCCGGGAGAGGTCGGCCAGCAGCAGGTCGGCGAGGTCCAGCGAGAAGCCGTTGCGGCAGACCACCCGGAGCACCGACAGGTCCGTCCGGTTCTCGGGGAACGTGTACGCGGGCACCTGCCAGCCGCGCTCGCGCAGCCGCCGCGAGACGTCGAACACGTCGAACGGCTCGTCGTCGGCGGTGGTGAAGGCGAAGACCGGCAACTGGTCGCCGCGGGTCAGCAGCCGGAAGCCGCCCATGTGCTCGATCGCCCCGGACAGGTGGGTGGCGACCTCGCGGCAGGCGCCCTGGACGGCCCGGAGGCCGTCCCGGCCGAGCCGCAGGAAGATGTAGTACTGCGCGACGACCTCGGCGCCGGGGCGGGAGAAGTTGAGCGCGAAGGTCGGCATCTCGCCGCCGAGGTAGTTGACCCGGAAGACCAGTTCCTCCGGCAGCGCCTCCTGGTCGCGCCACAGGGCCCAGCCGACGCCGGGGTAGACCAGGCCGTACTTGTGCCCGGAGCTGTTGATCGAGGCGACCCGGGGGAGCCGGAAGTCCCAGACCACCTCGGGGTCGAGGAAGGGCGCCACCATGCCGCCGGAGGCGCCGTCCACGTGCACCGGGACGTCGAGGCCGGTGCGCTGCTGGAGGTCGTCCAGGGCCGCGCAGATCTCCGCGATCGGCTCGTAGGAGCCGTCGAAGGTGGAACCGAGGATGCCGACCACGCCGATGGTGTCCTCGTCGCACAGCGCGACCGCGTGCTCGGCGTCGAGGTGGAAGCGCCCGCCCTCCATGGGCGCGGTGCGGGCCTCGACCTCCCAGAAGGTGCAGAACTTCTCCCAGCACACCTGCACGTTGACGCCCATCACCAGGTTGGGCCGGGCCCCGGCCGCGTAGCGCTCGGCGTTGCGGTGCATCCAGCGGCGCTTGAGCGCCATGCCGGCCAGCATGCAGGCCTCGCTGGAGCCGGTGGTGGAGCAGCCGACCGTGGCGTCCGGGTCGGGGGCGTGCCAGAGGTCGGCGAGGATCGCCACGCAGCGCCGCTCCAGTTCGGCGGTCTGCGGGTACTCGTCCTTGTCGATCATGTTCTTGTCCAGGCACTCGGTCATCAGCCGGGCGGCCTGCGCCTCCATCGAGGTGGTGACGAAGGTCGCCAGGTTGAGCCGGGCGTTGCCGTCCAGCATCAGCTCGTCGTGGATCAGCTGGTACGCGGTGTCGGCCGTGACGGGCCCCTCGCCGAGCCGGTGCAGCGGCGGTGCCAGCTTCATCGAGCCCAGCGGGTCGGCGGCGCCCACGAGCGGCCCGATGCTCAGCCGGCGGTCGTTGCGGGCCCCCTTGTGCAGCGCCATGGAGTCCTGCCGCCCTTCATGTCGGTGGCCGTGTCCCGTCCCACGCTGCCACCGGCCGCCGGGTGACGCATCTTCACCGGCCGGGGTCGGGGTCGGGGTCGGGCGCTGCCGTCCCCGGCCGGTGAGGCCGCCGCGGGCCGCCTCCAGGCCGCCGCAGCCGGGTTCAGGCCGCCGTCTCCGGGTGGATCTGTTCGCGGGCGGCGCGGTACTGCTGGCGCACTGCCGAGCCGATCGCCAGGTCCTGCTCCCCGTCCGGCTCGACGGTCTCGGCGTCCGGCAGCTCCCACTCCGGCGGCTCCGGGGTGCCGGCCAGCGCCCAGGCGGCCTGCCGGGCGGCCCCGCGGGCGGCGTGGGCGCCCGGCGGCGGCACCACGACCGGGACGCCGAACAGCGGCGGGGCGATGTGCCGGACGGCGGGCAGCCGCCCGGCCGCGCCGAGCAGGAACACCCGCCGCACCGCGACGCCCTGGGCGCGCAGCACGTCGAGGGCGTCCGCGATGTTGCACAGCATGCCCTCGACGGCGGCCCGGGCCAGGTGCTGCGGCGTCATCGACTCGGCCCGCAGGCCGGTCAGGGTGCCGGCCGCGTGCGGGAGGGCCGGCGTCCGCTCGCCGTCCAGGTAGGGGAGGAGCACCAGCCCGTACGCGCCGGGGGAGGAGTGCAGGGCGAGGTCGCTCAGGCCGTCCAGGTCCCGGCCGAGCATGGCGGCGGTGGCGCGGAGCACCTGGGCGGCGTTGAGGGTGGCGACCATCGGGAGGTGGCGGCCGGCGGCGTCGGCGAAGGAGGAGATCAGCCCGGTGGCGTCCACCACGGCCTGGTCGTGCACGGCGAAGATCGTTCCGGCGCTGCCGAGTGAGACCACCGCGTCGCCGGGGCGCAGCCCGAGGCCGAGCGCGGCGGCCATGTTGTCGCCGGTGCCGGCCGAGATCAGCAGGCCTTCGGGGGTGTGCCCGGCGGGTTCGGCGGGGCCGAGCACCTCGGGCAGCCGCAGCTCGTGGCCGAGTGCCAGCTCGACCAGGTCCTGCCGGTACTCGCCGGTGATCGGGGACCAGTAGCCGGTGCCGGAGGCGTCGCCCCGGTCGGTGGTGCGGCGCCTGGGGTGGCCGAGGAGCTGCCAGACCAGCCAGTCGTGCGGCAGCAGGACCTCGGCCACCCGGCGGGCGTTGGCCGGCTCGAACTCGGCCAGCCAGCGCAGCTTGGCGATGGTGTAGGTCGGGCTGGGGACGGCGCCGATCGCGGCGGTCCAGGCGGCCGGGCCGCCGAGCGCGTCCAGCAGCTTGGCGGCGGCGCCGCTGGAGCGCGGGTCGTTCCAGAGGATCGCCGGCCGGACCAGCACGCCGCCCGCGTCCAGGCCGATCATGCCGTGCTGCTGTGCGCTGACGCCGATGGCCCGGACGCCCTCCAGCAGGCCGCCGGCGGCGGCGTCGCCGAGCGAGTGCAGCCAGAGCTGCGGGTCGGCCTCGCCGGGGCGGGTGTCCGGGTCCTCGGGGACGGGGTGCGGTGCCTTGCCGGAGCGCAGGACGGCGCCGGTGTCGGCGTCGCACGCGACGATCCGGGTGCGGTTGGTCGAGCTGTCTATCCCCGCGACGATGGCCATGTCGAGATCATGCCTCAGCCCGGCCCGGGACGCGTCCGGGCCGGGTGAGGTGTTGCCCGTTCGGGACCGGACGCAGGGCCCTGGTACACCCTGGCGTCACCGTCCCGTCACGGGCGGAAGGTACCCCAGCCGTCGTCCTCGGCCCGGGAACGGTTGAAGTACGGCACCCGGTCGGTGACGGCGTTCGGCAGCCGGTCGCCGACCTTGTCCGCGACGGCGCCGGCGGCCTTCCCGGCGACCGCGCCGGCCTGCTGCCGGGCTCGGTCGGCCGCGCCCTGCACCGTGGGGTTCTGGGCGATCTTCCGGGTGACCTTCGTGATCTGGTCGTAGCGCCGGCGCCCGGCCCGGGAGCCCAGGACGTAGCCGGCCGCGAACCCCGCGGCCAACGACAGCTTCCACATGATCGGATCCACCCTCTCCTGGCGGCCTTCTGCCGCATTGCCCTACCCGTCCGTCGGGACGGCGAACCGTCCGTGCCCCCCAGCATCCCCGGGGGCCGTGCCGGGCGCGCGCCGGGCACGCCGGGCGGGAGCCCGGGGGCGGTCCGGGGAGCGGTCCGGCGAAAGCGATTGGCGGACCACCCCCCCGAGTGCGCTAATGTATGTCCCGCAGCGAGCGCCGAGGAGCCCGGGGAACCGGGGGCCGAGGCGGAAGCCGATCCCCCATAGCTCAATTGGCAGAGCAGCCGACTGTTAATCGGCAGGTTATTGGTTCGAGTCCAATTGGGGGAGCTCGGGAGAGGTCTTGCAAGAGGCCTCCTCCCGTCCGTGGTACGGAAGTTCGGTACCGCGATCCCGCATAGCTCAATTGGCAGAGCAGCCGGCTGTTAACCGGCAGGTTTTTGGTTCGAGTCCAAATGCGGGAGCTTCATCGGGTCCGCCCGGTGACTGCTCAGAGCGAAGGCCCCTCGGATGACCGGGGGGCCTTCGTGTTGCCTTCGTCACGTCGCGCCGTTCGTCACCTCGCGACGGCCGGGCGGCTCGGGTGGTCGCCTCTGGGGCTCAGACGGTCGCCGCCCGGGTTCGGGTGGTCGCCTCCCGGGCTCAGGCGGTCGCTTCCCGGTAGAGCGCGGAGACCCGCTGGTCGAAGGTGACGCTGTAGGAGGTGCCGGCCGTCTCGCCGCCCTCCTGGTAGCCGCCGATCACGCCGACGACCGTGCCGCTGTCCGTCACCCACGGGCTGCCGCTGGTGCCGTCGGTGTAGCCGTCGCAGTCGAAGCGCTCCTGGGTCGGGCTCTGCGAGCGGGTCCTGGCCGCGCAGGTGATCGGCTCGTCGCGCTCGTTCGGGTAGCCGGTCACCGAGACGGCCAGCCCGAAGCCCTGGCCGGTGGCGATCGGGTTGCCGCCGACGGAGTCCTCGACCTGCTTCCCGCCGACCGTGCCCACGGTGACGAAGGCCACGTCGTACTCGGGGTCGTCGTCGTCCGCCCAGCGCGGGTCGACGGTGATCGACTTCACCGGCCAACTGCCGTACGGGATGAAGCCGTTGCGGTAGCCGGGGGTGAACACCAGGCCGTCCAGCAGGCCGATCCGGCGGTTCTGCACGCAGTGCGCCGCGGTGACCAGCAGGTTGTGCCTGGGGCTGCGGACGACGCTCGCCGTGCAGGCCCGGGGGCCCTGCGCCGTCCGGACCGAGAGGGTGCCGATCCGGTCGCGGGTGCTGCTCTGCTGCGCGACCTCGGCGGCGGGCGCCTGGTCCTGCTCGCCGCCGTCGCACGCGGTTCCGGCGGCGAGCAGCAGGGCCGCCAGCGCGACCGTCCGTGCGGCGCGCGGGGGCCGTGCCGGGCGGGGGGCCATCGGGGCTCCGTCTCGTTCCTCGGGGCGGGCACCGGGTTCGTGCGTTCCGCCGTTCGAGAGGAAGATCTATCAGGCCGTGCCCGGCGGCGCCACTGCCGCCCCTCCGGTCAGCCGGTGGCCCGGTCGTAGAGCGCCTGGACGCGGTCGCCGAAGTAGCTGCTGTACGAGGTGTCCGGGCTGTCGCCGCCCTGCTGGTAGCCGCCGATCACGCCGACCACGGTGCCGGTCCTGGTGCTCGGGTCGAAGTCGGTCACCCAGGGGCTGCCGCTGGTGCCGCCGGTGTAGTCGGGGCAGTCGATCCGCAGCTGGGTGGAGCTCTGCTCGGTGGTGTTGTTGGCGCAGGTGATCGGGACGTCGCTGGTGCCGGGGTAGCCGGTGATCCGCACGGGCAGCTGGTAGCCGAGGCCGACGCCCAGCTTGTTGGCGCCGAGCACCTGCTGCACCTGCTGCCCGTTCTGGGCCTGGACGACCGCGAAGGCGACGTCCACGTCCGGGTCGGCGTGGTCCTTCCAGCCGTCGTCGACGGTGACGGCGATCAGCGGCCAGACGCCGCTGGGGGTGTCGCCGTTGCGGTAGCCGGGGACGAAGACGAGGTCGCTGCGCTGGCCGAGTTGGGGGTCCCAGACGCAGTGCGCGGCGGTGACGATGAGGTTGAGCCCGGCGCTGTCGACGACGCTGGCGGTGCAGAAGTGGTCGCCGTCCGCGTTGCGGGTGAAGACGGCGCCGACCAGGCCGTTGAGCACGGTGGGCCTGGCGGTGCGGGTGACCCCGGTGTGCCTGGCGACGGCTCCCCTGAGCCGCTGCCGGCTCCAGCCGTGGCCGCCGCCGGAGGCTGAGGCGGATCCGGAGGGGCGGGTGGAGGGGCGGGTGGAGGGGGTGGCCGGAGCCGAGCTGACCGTCGGCGCGCCCCCGCCGGGCCCGGCCGAGGTGGTGCAGCCCGCCGCGGCCAGCAGCACCGCGAGCGCCCCGGCGGCGGCTCCCGTCCCACGTGTCGTCATCCGTCCAGGCTGCCCGTGGGGCCGTCCGGGCGCCACCCGAACTGCGCAACCAGGACAGGCGCACGCCTGTGCGCACCCGTGCGCGCCCCCGGCGCGCACCACGGGTGATCGACCGGCTATGCTGCCCGGGACGTCCTTTCGGGGCCGTCTGCTGCTGCCGTGGTCGACGACCGGCGCACGCGGCGAACCGGGGCGGTAGCTCAGCCGGTTAGAGCAGGGGACTCATAATCCCTTGGTCGTGGGTTCGAGTCCCACCCGCCCCACCTCAGCCACTGATCGATCGTTGGATCGATCATCAGACAAAACAGTGGCTTGATCTGGCAGAACGGCTCCAGTTCCGGTCGGAACTGTAGAGCATCGGCCAGCCGCTCAGGGCTCGGCGCGCCGGGATTCACCCGCCAGTGGACACGGCTAGGGGTTCGCCCCCGGGCTGTCGGCAGCGTCCCGGCCGAGTGGTGCCGTCCGTCCACCGGGCGCAGCCAAGCCGCGCCGTTGCCCGCCTGTGGAGGGGGCTGTGATGGATGGGCGCGATCAGGACCGTCTTGAGTTTCCGTCGGGGGAGCCGGCCGGCTCCAGGTCCGGGCGTGGACTCTCAGGTGAACCTCGAATCCATGGAATTCCTTTATTTATGAGCGCCATCCTGAAATCTGGCAGTATGTCTGATTCTTCGATCCGAGAGGGCTTCCGACCAGTGGGTCTTAGCCGGGCGAGGGTGGTTCGACTATTGCCCGAAAATCGCCCGGCGGTCATAGATTCAAGCGGAATCTTTGCATCCGAACCGGTGGTCCGGAGTTCCTCCCGCAGGGGCGGGGGTTGCCCATCCGGCGCGTGATAGGGTCCTGAATTCGTGACCCGGCGCATACCAGGCCGGGCCGGCTTGGGGGGAATCCAGGTGGCCCGGTGTCGTCGGGTCGCCATCGCAATTCGGGCGCGCCGGCGAGGGACGCATGCGTGAAGGTGTGCAGTCGCCAACCCGTGCCAGGGGCTGTCGGCGCGACTTGTGCTTTCTTCACACACCATGCCCGGACTCACCGGACCATCGGTTCTGAGGATTCCGGGTCTTCTGACCGGGGGGATGAGAAGAACCGTGTACTTTCGCGTTCTCGGAGCACTTGCAGTGGAGACGGACGGTGGGACGCCGCGCACCCCGCGGGCGTTGAAGCTCCGGGCCTTGCTGGCGCTGTTGTGCCTGAACGACGGCCGCCCACTGTCCGCGCCGCAGCTCATCGACGCCCTATGGTCGGGGACGCCGCCGCGCACCGCGTCCACCGCCCTGCAGGTGTACGTCTCCCGGCTCCGCAAGCATCTGGTGGGTGCGGGCTTCGACGTGTCCGGGCTGCTGACCAGGCCGCCCGGCTACATGATGGAACTCGCCCCGCTCACCCTGGACCTGCACAGCTTCGAATCGCTGTGCCTGCGTGCCGGGGAGCTGCGGGCGGCGGGCCGGCTGGAGGAGGCCTCGCTGCTGCTCTCCCAGGCGCTCGGGCTGTGGACCGGCCCGGCGCTGGCGGACCTGTCCACGGTTCCGGCACTGCAGAGCCTGGGTCACCAGCTGGACGAGAAGCGGTCGGCCGCGCTGGAGGAGCGGGCCGAGACGGAACTGCTCCTGGGACGGCACAAGCCGCTGGTCGGCGAGCTCTACGGGTTGATCGACGAACAGCCGATGCGGGAGACCTTCCACGGTCTTCTCATGCTTGCGCTGTACCGCAGTGGCCGACCGGCCGAAGCCCTCATGATCTACAACCGCATCCGGCGCGTCCTCATCGACGAGATCGGCATCGAACCGGGCCCCAGGCTGAGGCAGTTGCAGCAGTCGGTCTTGGCGCGGGACGCCGGCCTCGAAGAGCACACACTCGCCCATCTCGCCTGCTGAACGGGCTAGCCGCATCCCTATGACTCGTCCGGCCCCGCGACGCGCTCCGCTCGGGGGGCCGGGCGAGTCGTGCCGGCTTCCGCCCCCGCGATCCCCTGCCGCAGCGGCTTGCGGCCCCACCGGGGCCGGCCGAGGGTGATGAAGGCCTCCGCCTGCATCGCCGCGAGACCGATCCGCGGCAGATCGCGGGTGTGCGGGAAGACCAGGAAGCGCGGCACCCACTCCGGCTGGAACTTCGCGTTGAACTTGTACAGCGACTCGATCTGGAACCAGCGCGAGAGCAGTACGAGCAGCCCTCGCCAGGCCCGCAACACCGGTCCCGCGCCGAGCCGTTCTCCCCGGGCCAGGGCTGAGCGGAACATTGCGAAGTTGAGCGAGACCCGGCGTATCCCGAGTGCAGGCGCCGCCTGCAGAACGGCGACGATCAGCAGCTCGTTGAGGCCGGGGTCGGCGGCGCGGTCCCGGCGCATCAATTCCAGCGAGATTCCGTCGGGGCCCCAGGGCACGAAGTGCAGTACGGCTGCGAGGTCGTCGGCATCCGGCTTCCCGCCCGCCTCGCCCGATTCGGCGTCCGGGGACTGGTGTGCGGTGACCACCACGCAGCCGGTGTCCTCCGCGTCGCCGAAGCGGCCGAGGGCGGTGGAGAAACCTCGCTCGATGTCGGTGCCGCGCCAGCGGGCCGCTGCGGCCGCGATCCGCGCCCGCTCCGCGTCGTCGAGATCGCAGACCCGGCGGACCTTGCAGGAGTAGCCGTTGCGCTCGACGCGTTTGACCATCTGGCGCACATTGCGCATGACCCGCCCGCTCAGTGAGAAGTCGGCCGTGTGCACAACTGCTTCATCACCCAACTCCAGAGCGTCCAGTCCCGCTTCGCGCGTCCACACCTCGCCGCCGGTTTCGCCGCAGCCGATCACGGCGGGCACCCAGGCGTGCCGCCTGGCCTCGTCCATGAACGCTTTGATCGCTCCGGGCCAGGCCTCGACGTCGCCGATGGGGTCGCCGGAGGCGAGCATCACACCGGACTCGACGCGGTAGGCGATGGCGGCCTTGCCGGTCGGCGAGAGCAGGACGCTCTTGTCACGCCGCAGCGCGAAGTACCCCAGCGAGTCGCGCGCCCCGTGCCGTTCGAGCAGCTCACGTACCCGGGCCTCGTCGTCCGCGGAGAGCTCCGCCAGCGGTTTCTCGGGCCGCAGGAACAGGTAGGAAGTGGTCAGCAGGGTGATCAGACCGAGCGCGCCGAGTGAGTAGCCGACCAGGTCCGCGACCCGGTCCGAGGTGTAACGCACCGGCCCCTCGACTCCGACGAGCCCGTACGCGGTGTGCTGCAGCCGCTCCTCCAGTGAGGGCGAGCCGGCCTCGTAATCCGGGTGCACATTGGTGATCAGCAGCCCCAGTGCGAGGGAGACGCCGCCCACCGTGATGAAGCTCAGCAGCGCTCGCCAACGGGTGCGCGGGTCGGACAGCGCGTAGAACTCCCGCCGGTACAGCAGCATCACCAGGAGCAGCGCGAACGACACCACACCGGTGGCGGTGGTGTGCCACCGCAGGAGGTGCAGCAGCCCACCCACCGGGAGCAGCACGACCACCGCCCGCCAGGCCCGCCGCTTGCGGCGGCGCAGCGCGTGCGCCAGCAGTACGAGCAGCACGCCGACCATCAGCGAGCCGACCGCGGTCACCGTGGTGGTGCCACCGGGCAGTTGACCGGCCAGCAGGCGCACCCGGCTGTGGCGGAAGCCGGGGAAGACGGCGGCCGCGAGGTCGATCAGCCCGATCAACAGGCAGGCGTACGCGGCGAGGGCGGGGACACGCGGCCGGGACGCTGGGGTGGCCAGGTTGCGAAGGGTGTGCGCTGCCGGGCGACGACTCGTGGCCGGACCCGGGCGGGGAGGTGCTGGATTGTTCATAGAGCGCGAATCTAAAGCCGGATCAGAGGATTTCAGTCATCCTGAAGAATGAGATCCGGCGGGATTAAGGGGCGCTTTAGTGGAGTGAAATGCAAGTGGCGTGCATGTGGAGGTTTAGCGCCCGCGTCTAGCATTCTTCTCGCAGTGGAGTCAGGCGGAGCCGGTTTGTCCGGTCGGGATCGCGATGATGCGATTTGCTTCCCGTTGCTTCCCGGCTTTTCCGTGTGTCCTCCACATTCCGTCCTTGTGTTCGGCGGGAATCCGCCGGCCGGTGCGCACCATGAGGAGTGTGAGAGAAGTGTCAGGGTCCGGATCCGGCGATATGCGCCTTCCCGTGTCAACGGCCCAGCGTGAGATGTGGCTGGCCGAACAGGTCGATCCGACCGCTCCACAACAACGCGTCGGTGAGTACCTGGAACTCCACGGGGCCATCGACCGGCGGGTCTTCGAAACGGCGATGCGGCAGGCCGTCGCGGAGGCCGTCCCGATGCACGCCCTGTTCGTCGAGGAGGACGGTGAGCCCCGGCAGTGCGTGACCCCCTTCTCCGACTGGGAGTTCCCGGTCCTCGACGTCTGTGGCGAACCGGACCCCGAGGCCGCCGCGCTGGCCTGGATGCGGGCCGACCTGTCCCGCCGGATGGACCTTTCCCGAGGGCCGCTCTTCTCCTACGCGCTGCTCAGCCTGGGGCCGGATCGCAGCTTCTGGTACCTCAGCGCCCACCACGCGGTCGCGGACGGGCACACGGGAGCCCTGATCGCCCAACGGGTGTCCGAGCTCTACGCCGCCATGACCGCAGGACTCCCCCAGCCGGCCAGCCGGTTCGGGGCCATCCGGGAGATGCTGGCGGACGACGCGGACTACCAGGCCTCCGACCGGGGCGCGGTGGACCGGGCGTACTGGACGACCCGGTTCGCGGACGGACCGGAAGTCGCCACCCTCGCCTCCCAACCGCCGGGCGGGCCCGCCGCGCAGGGGCAGACCAGTCACACCGGCAGCCTCTCCGTAGCCGAGACCGAGCAGCTCAAGGCCGCCGCCCGCTCGGCCCGCACCCACTGGTCCGTGCTGGTGATCGCCGCCGCGGCCGCCCAGGTCCACCGGCTCGCCGGCGCACAGGACGTCATCCTGAGCCTGCCGATGGCCGCCCGCACCGATGCCGCGGCGCGCACCACTCCGGGGATGTACTCCAACGCCCTGCCCCTGCGCGTCACGGTCCGCCCGGACCTCACGCTGCACGAGCTCATCCGTGAAGTCGCCGGTGGATTCCGGGAGATGATCCGACATCAGCGTCACCGGGGTGAGCGCCTGGGGCGCGACCTCGGCCTGCCGGACACGGGGCGCTACCGGACCGGTCCCATGGTCAACATCATGGCCTTCGACTACGACCTGCACTTCGCCGGTCGGCCCGCCATTGCCCACCACCTGACCCAGGGGATCGTCGAGGACCTGTCGTTCACGGCCTTCGACCGCTCGGACGGCCTGGGGCTGCGCATCGATCTGGTCGCCAACTCGGCCCGCTACGAAGCCGACGAGCTGGCCGCACACCACGCGCGCTTCCTGCGTTTCCTACGTGCCTTCAGCACGGACCGGGACATGCGGGTCGGCTCCGTCGATCTGCTCACCGAGGGTGAGCGGATCCGGTTGCTCACCGAGCTCGGCGGCCCCGAGCACGAGTACCCGGAAGCCGGCCTCACGGAGCTGTTCGCCCGGCAGGCCGAGGACACCCCGTACCTGCCGGCCGTAGTCTCGGCGGAGACCACGCTGACCTACCGGGAGCTGGATACCGCCTCGAACCGGCTCGCCCGGCTCCTCATCTCGCGGGGTGTCGGGCCCGAGCGGATCGTCGCCGTCGCGTTGCCCCGTTCGGCCCTTCTCGCCGTTGCCGTCCTCGCCGTCCTCAAAGCGGGCGGCTGCTATCTCCCCGTTGATCCCGAATATCCTGCCGAGAGGCTGTCGTTCATGCTGAGCGACACCGTGCCCGCCGTCGTGCTGACCACTGTGGACACGGCCCGGCGGCTGCCGCACACGGACGCCCCCCGGCTGATCCTCGACGACTCCGGCACCCTGGGCGAGCTGGATCAGTTGGCCGGCACGGAGATCGACGACGAGCAGCGGCTGGGCCGGCTCGACCCGGCGCATCCCGTGTACGTCATCTACACCTCTGGCACCACCGGCCGGCCCAAGGGCGTGGTGATGCCCGGGCGGGCGATGGTCAACCTCCTGTCGTGGCACGACGAGGCCTTCCCCTCGGCCGCCGGGGCCAGGGTCGCCCAGTTCACCGCGCTCAGTTTCGACGTGTCCGTGCAGGAGATCCTGTCCGCGGTGCTGTTCAGCAAGACCCTGGTGGTGCCGGCCGACGAGGTCCGGCGCGACCCCAAGCTGCTCGCCGCCTGGCTTGACGCGGAGCGCGTGAACGAGCTCTTCGCCCCCAACCTCGTCTTGGAGGCCCTGTGCGAGGCGGCCCTCGACCAGGGGTGGACCATCCCGTCGCTGCGGGTCCTGGCGCAGGGCGGTGAGGCGCTCACCCCGAGCCGCCAGGTACGCGAGTTCGTGCGGAGCCGCGCCGGGCGTCGGCTGCACAATCACTACGGCCCGAGCGAGACCCACCTGGTGACGGCCCACACCCTGGCGGCGGACGTCGACGCGTGGCCGCCCGCCGCCCCGATCGGTCGGCCGATCCCCAACATCAGGGCGTACGTCCTGGACGCCGGCCTGCGCCTGACTCCGGAGGGGGTGCGCGGAGAGCTGTACCTCGCCGGGGCCGGGGTGGCCCGGGGCTACCTGAACCGCCCCGGACTCACCGCCGTACGGTTCGTCGCCGACCCGTACGGGCCGCCGGGAAGCCGGATGTACCGGACCGGGGACGTGGCCCGCTGGCTGCCCGACGGGCAGCTGGAGTACCACGGTCGGTCCGACGACCAGATCAAGATCCGTGGATTCCGGATCGAGCCCGGAGAGATCAGGTCGGCCCTCGCCGCCTGCCCCGGTATCGTCCACGCCGAGGTGGTGGCCCACGAGGTCAGGCCCGGGGACCGGCGGCTCGTCGGATACGTCGTACCGCAGACGCAGGGGTGCGACACGGCCGCGGTGCGCGAGTTCGTCCGGGCGAGGTTGCCGGCCCACCTGGTGCCCTCGGCCGTCGTCGAGCTGGCGGAGCTTCCGCTCACGCCGAACGGAAAGCTGGACCGCCGGGCGCTGCCCGAGCCCCGGCTCACCGGCGGCGCACCGGCCCGCGAACCGGCCACCGAGCAGGAGCGGGTCCTGTGCGGCCTCTTCGCCCAGGTACTGGAGTTGCCCGCGGTCGGTGTCGACGAGAACTTCTTCGACCTCGGCGGGCACTCCCTCCTTGCCGCCCGCCTCGTCGCGCGGATCAGGGCCGCGCTCGGCACGCCGCTGGAGGTGCACGCCCTGTTCGAGTCCCCGAGCCCGGCCGGGCTCGCACGGCGGATCGCCGACCCGTCGTCCGGGGCTGCGCCGCAGTCCTTGTTGCCGTTGCGCGCGGAGGGCTCCCGGCCTCCGCTGTTCTGCGTCCATCCGGCTGCCGGAATGGGCTGGCCGTACGCGGGGCTCCTGCCGCACCTCGGCCCCGACCAGCCGGTGTACGCACTCCAGGCACGGCGCCGGTCCGGGGAAACGCCGGGCTTCCCGGCCACCGTCGAGGACATGGCCGCCGACTACGTGGCACAGATCCGTGCGGTGCGCCCCGAGGGCCCCTACCGGATACTCGGCTGGTCCTTCGGCGGTCTGGTGGCCCACGCCATGGCCACCCTCCTGGAGCGCGAGGGCGAGGTGGTCGACCTGCTCGTGATGGTGGACTCCTATCCCGTGGACGACCGGCTCCGGGCCGACATGCCCAGTTTCAGCGAGGACGAGTTCGACCGCACCCTGCTCCAGTCGGTCGGCGACGACGATTCCCTCCTCGGGGACGACCGGGCCCGGGCCGCGCTCCGCGACGTCTACCGCAACGACCTCGACCTGATGGCCGGGTTCAGGCCCGGCAGATTCGACGGCGGATTGCTGTTCTTCCGAGCTGCGGAGTCCGACCCCGGCGACCCGTACGAACCGGGCCGCAGCACCGCGGCGGCCTGGGCGGGCCACATCGGCGGCTCGGTCGAATCCCACGACGTGCCGGCCACCCACCACCGCATGATGAGGCCGTCGGCCCTGGCGGAGATCGGGCCGGTCCTCGCCGCGCGGCTGCGGCCCGCGGACGCGTAACGGCCCCGCCCCGAGGCGACGGCCCCACCAACCCCGGCGCACCCGCGCCCCGAGGACCAGGAGGTCCACCGCATGACAACCACCCCGACCCACCCCGAGCACCCGGGCGTCGACGCTGCGCTGGCAGACGTACGGTCGCTGGCCCGCCGCGGCATCGAGGGCCGGACGGACTATCACGGCCCCCGGCTCCTGCGCAGGCTCGTGGAGGGCAGGCAGGGCGGCCCGTACGAGTACTTCGAGGTACGTCCGTCGGGACCGCTGATCGGCGCCGAGATCCACGGCATCGACCTGCGCACCCCGGTGAGCGACGAGGTGTTCGGCGAGCTGGACCGGGCCCTGCTCGAATGGAAGGTGCTGTTCTTCCGCGATCAGGACCTCACCGCTGAGCAGCAGCGAGCCTTCGCGTCCCGATGGGGCGCGATCGAGGGGCACCCGTTCCTGCCGGCGGGTACCGGCGAGGACGTCGTGCGACTGGAGAAGGGCAAGCAGAACCCCGGCTTCGAGAACGTCTGGCACTACGACTTCCCGTGGATCGAGCGCCCCCCGCTCGGCGCCGTCCTGCGCATGGTGGAACTGCCTGAAGGCGGCGGCGGCGACACCCTGTTCACGGATGCGGCCGCCGCGTACGACAACCTCCCGGACGAGGTGAAGGCGCGCATCGACGGGCTGAAGACGGTCAACGACTTCACCCCGTCGGCCAACTACCGCGAGTTGATGACCGACGAGCAGCGGGCGCACTTCCAGGGGGTCTACCCGCCGGTGGAACACCCGCTGGTGCGCACCCACCCGAAGACCGGGCGCAAGACACTGTTCCTGACGTCGATCTTCACCACCCACATCGCGGGCCTGCCGGCCGACGAGAGCGAGGAGCTGCTGGCCTACCTCTTCCGCCAGCTGGAGTACCCCGAATACCAGGTGCGCTTCCGCTGGGAGGCGAAGTCCATCGCCTTCTGGGACAACCGGGCCGTGCAGCACTACGCCACCTCGGACTACCACCCGAACCGCCGGGTTGTGGACCGGACCGCGATCGCCGGCGACCGGCCGTTCTGACCTGAGCACTCGGCCTGGCACGCCCCGCACCCGCCACTCACGTCATACGGAGGAACATCCATGCATCTCAGCGAAGAACAGATCACCCGGTACCACGAGGACGGATTCCTCCTCGTCGAGTCCGTGCTGGACGACCGGGAGGTGGAACGGCTTCGGGCCGCGTTCCAGCGCGACTGCCGTGTCCACGGTCCGCAGGTGATCAGGGAGGAGTCCCGGGACGAGGTGCGCGCGGTGTACGCGTCGCACCACCGGCAGCCCGAGTACGCCGGGCTGATCCGGGACCCCCGGATGCTCGCGCCGGTGCGGCAACTGCTCACGGACGACGTGTACGTGTACCAGCTCAAGATCAACGCCAAGCCGGCGTTCGGCGGCGAGAAGTGGTCCTGGCACCAGGACTACGTCGCCTGGCGCCTCGCCGACCGGTTGCCCGCCCCGCTTCAGGTCAACGTCGGTGTCTTCCTCGACGCCGTCGACGAGTTCAACGGCCCCATGATCTTCGTGTCCGGGTCGCACCGCCACGGCCCGATGCGCGGCAGCCGCACGGCCGAGGCCAAGTCCGCCCAGCACCTGGACCCGGAGGACATCGCGCTGACTCCTGACCAGCTCTCCACCCTGGTCGCCGAGCGTGGCATGGTCAGCCCCAAGGGCCCGGCCGGTTCCATCGTCTTCTTCTCGCCCGAGATCGTGCACGGCTCCGCACCCAACATGTCGCCCTTCCCACGCCGACTGCTCATCGCCACCTACAACGACACCGCCAACCTGCCGAGCTGGACCGGTGAGCCGCGCCCCGACTACGTCGTGTGCCGGGACACCGGGCCCCTGCGCATCCTCGACGCCCCTTTCCTCGACGTCCTCGAAGGGGTGTCGGCGTGATGCGCGGGAAAGCCGTCGTCCTGGAGGAGTTCGGCCGGCCGCTCGCGCTGCGGGAGTACGAGGTCCCGTCGGCCCCGGCCGGGGGGATGCTCGTGGCCTGCCGCCACGGCGGTATCTGCGGCACCGACCTCCACCTCCAGCAGGGCCATCTGCCGATCCCCACCCCGTTGGTCCTCGGCCACGAAGGCCTCGGCACCGTCCACGAGCTCGGTCCAGGCGCCCCCGAACACGATGCCACGGGAACCGCACTGCAAACCGGCGACACCGTGATGTGGGCCTCCTCGATCGCCTGCGGCTCCTGCGTCCCGTGTCGGCTGCACCGTGAGCCGACCCTGTGCGAGAACCGCCGCACCTACGGGGTCAACCGCTCCACCACCGACGGCCCCGAGCTCTCGGGCGCCTGGGCCGAGTTCATCGTGCTGCAGGCCGGCACCACCGTCGTGAAGCTGGACGACGGCATCGACCCGCTCGCCGCCATGTCCCTGGCCTGCGCGGGGCCGACCGTCGTGCACGCCCTCCACGAGCGCAGGCCGGTGCGCCTCGGCGAGACGGTCGTGGTCCAGGGCAGCGGCCCGGTGGGCCTCGCGGCCGCCGCGTTCGCCCGGCTTGCCGGGGCTGCCAAGGTCATTCTGGTGGGCGGTCCGGACAGCCGACTGGCCCTCGCGGCCGCCGCAGGCATCGGCGACGTGCACCTCGACATCACCGCGCCCGGCGACGCCGAGGCCGTCCTGGACCGGGTCCGAGCGGAAACCGGAGGAACCGGGGCCGACCTCGTGATCGAGTGTGCGGGCGTGCCCGCGGCGGTCGCGCAGGGCCTCACCCTCGCCCGCCGGGGCGGCTCCTACCTGGTCATCGGCCAGTACACGGACGCAGGTGACACCCTGCTCAACCCGCACCAGATCGTGTACCGGCAGCTCGATGTCGTCGGATCCTGGGCGTTCACCGGCGCGCACCTCGTCGAGTACGTACGCCTGCTGCCCGCCCTCACGGCCCGCTTCGACCTGGGCAGCCTGGTGTCGTCCTACCCGCTGCACGACCACGGGGCCGCGCTCGCGGCCGTGGCGGACGGTTCGGTGATGAAGGCGGTCCTCACGAACCGGTAGGCGTGTGCGAGGTGGTACGCGTGCGGAGCCGCCGGACGGGGTCCGGCGGCTCCGCACGCATTCCGGCGACCGGACACGTCCTAGGGCGTGTCTGACAATTCCCGCCGGGCGCGCGACGCCGGGCATCCCGCCTGGACGCACCGGCGAAACGCCCAAGTACGACCCAGTACGAGGACGCTTCGCCGGCACGCCCAGCCGGGCGCCCAACGCCGCACGCTGGTCCGACGCGAATTGTCAGACACGCCCTAGTGGGGGGTCGCCGCCGGGACGGCGTCGGCCTTCCCGGCCCCGGTGCCACCGGATCCCGCACCGCCGTTCTGCTGCCTGGCGTTGATGAGGAGGAAGGCGACGGTCGCGGCCACGGCGAGGATGCCGACAGCCCACCAGATCGCGGTGGCGTAGCCGTGTACGGCCGCCGCGTTGGCCAGCTTGGCCGGGTCGGCGCCGGAACGGGCCTTCTCGGCGAGCCAGTTGGTGGTGGCACCGGCCGCGATGGTGTTCAGCAGGGCGGTACCGATGGAGCCGCCGACCTGCTGGGAGGTGCTGACCATGGCGGAGGCCACGCCGGCGTCCTGCGGCTGCACGCTGCGGGTGGCCAGGCTCATGGCGGGCATGAACGCCGTGCCCATTCCGAGGCCGAGGAGCACCTGCGCGGGCAGAATCAGACCGACGTACGAACTGTCGACCTTGATCTGGGTGAGCAGCGCGATGCCGAGGGCCGAGGTCAGGAAGCCCGGACCCATCAGGAGCCGAGGCGGCAGACGGGTCATCAGCCGGGTGCCGATCTGCGTCGACCCGGTCACCATGCCGACGATCATGGGCAGGAAGGCGAATCCGGTGCGGACCGGCGTGTAGCCCTTCACGACCTGCAGATAGTAGGTCAGGAACAGGAAGAGCCCGAACATGCCGATGACGGCCAGCCCCAGGGAGAGGTAGATGCCGCCCCGGTTGCGTTCGGTCACCACCCGCAGCGGCAGCAGGGGGGCCGGGGCCTTGCTCTCGACCAGGACGAACGCGCCGAGCAGGACCACCGAGGTGATGAAGAGCGCGACGGTGACGGGGGCGGTCCAGCCGTCGGACTCGGCGCGGGTGAACCCGTACACCAGCGACAGCAGGCCGGTGGTGGCGAGAACGACACCGGGGAGGTCCAGCCGGGCGCCGTTGCGGGCGCCCGCCGGCTCGCGCACCACGGTGACGGCGCCGAACACGGCCGCGACGGCGAACGGGATGTTGACGAACAGCGCCCAGCGCCAGTTCAGGTACTCGGTCAGCGCACCGCCCATGATCAGGCCGACGGCCCCGCCGGCACCGGAGATCGCGCCGTAGATCCCGAATGCCTTTGCCCGCTCCTTGGGTTCGGTGAAGGTGACCGCGAGCAGCGAGAGCGCGGCCGGTGCGAGCAGTGCGCCGAACACGCCCTGCAGGGCGCGGGAGGCGAGCAGCATCCCGGGGTTGACCGCGAGGCCGCCCAACGCGGATGCGCCCGCGAAGCCGAGCAGGCCGACGATGAACGCGCGTCTGCGGCCGGTGAGGTCGGCGATGCGGCCGCCGAAGAGCAGCAGGCTGCCGAACGCCAGCGAGTAGGCGGTGATCACCCATTGCCGGTTGCCGTCGGAGATGCCGAGGTCGTGCTGGGCCGAGGGCAGGGCGATGTTCACGATGGTCGTGTCGAGCACGACCATCAACTGGGCGATGCCGATGAATAACAGCGCTTTCCAGCGCTGTGGGTCCGGCTGGGCGGTTGCGGGCATGACGCCTCTCAGTTGACCGGGCGGCAGGGGTGGGCGGAGCTGCTCAGGGTGCCTGTTCCAGCGAGGGCAGCAGGGTGGGTAGCAGTTCGGCGACTACGTCGACTGCGGCGCGCCACGCTTCATCGCTGCCGGGTCCGCCCGCGGCGGTCCGGGCGAGGATGCCCTCGCGGGAGGCGAGCAGGAACATGGCGAGGTTCTGCGCGTCGACGCTCGTGCCGTTGCGCTCCAGTAGGCGGGCGAGGGCCCCGGTGACGGCCTTGTCGTGTTCGTGGAGCTGTGCGCTGAGCTCCGGGCTGCGGGCCGCGTCGAGCCGGAACTCCAGGAAGAGCAGAATCCAGCCCCGTTCGTCGGGGTCGACCGCCAGGAGCAGTTCCCCGATCCGTCGGGCCGCCCCCGGAGCCGGTTGGTTCAGCAGGCCCTCCAACTGGTCGAGCCGGTGCGCGGAGTGGCGGTCGAACAGCGCGAGGACGAGGCCCTGCTTGCTCTCGAAATTGGAGTAGAAGGCCCCCCGGGTGTACCCGGCCGCCGCGCACACGTCCTCGATGGTGGTCTTCGCGTACCCCCGCGCGACCAGCACCTGCCCGGCGGCGTCGAGCAGCCGGGCGCGGGTGTGAGCACGTCGGCGAGGCGGCCGGCCGGAATCGGTGGAAGCAGTCTTCGATGGAGCCACGCGGGAACGATACATCATGTATTTAATACGCCGTGTATCGAACTGCCATATCGTCGGCCGGAGTTGGCGGTGGGGTCGTCTCCGGGTCGTCTCCGGGTCGTCTCCCTGGCGGATGCGGCCAAGCCCCTGGCGTGGTGCATGGAAAAAGTGATATCACTTTGACAGCTGGATCGGAAAAACTCGCTGGAGGAGCTGGTCTCATGGCCACACCGCGTTCTGCCGTCGACGTCGAAGACGGCCTCGTCCTCGACCTTCCGGCACCCAAGATCACCGAGCGGGTCATCACCGGTGCCGCGGGGCTGCCGGTGCTCGGAGGGACGCTGCTCGGCCTGCTCGCGGGGATCGGGGCGACCATCGTCGGCGGCATCCAACTGGCCGGCGGGTCCAAGGCGTTGGGGATCACCCTGCTGACCGCCGGGCCGCTGGCCGTCCTGGGCGCACTGCTGCTGCTGTGCGGGCTGACCGTGGTCTCGCCCGGCCAGGCGCGGGTGGTCCAGCTGCTCGGCCGCTACCGCGGCACCATCCGTGCCGAGGGCCTGACCTGGCTGAACCCGTTCACCAGCCGCCGCCGGATATCCACCCGGATCCGCAACCACGAGACCGAGACCAACAAGGTCAACGACGCGGACGGCAACCCGATCGAGATGGCCGCCGTGGTGGTCTGGCAGGTCGAGGACACCGCCAAGGCCGTGTTCGAGGTGGACGACTACAGCGACTTCGTCGCCATCCAGACCGAGACCGCCGTCCGGCACATCGCCAGCAGCTACCCGTACGACGCCCACCGCGAGGGCCAGTTGTCGCTGCGCGACGGCGCGGAGGAGATCAGCCGGATGCTCTCCGCCGAGATCGCGGCCCGGGTCGTCTCGGCCGGGGTGCGGGTCGTCGAGTCCCGGATCACGCGGCTCGCCTACGCGCCCGAGGTCGCCCAGGTGATGCTCCAGCGTCAGCAGGCCGGGGCCGTGGTCGCGGCACGGCGGCTGATCGTCGAGGGCGCCGTCGGTATGGTCGAGGAGGCGCTGGACCGGCTCGCCGAGCGCGACGTCGTCGAACTGGACGAGGAGCGCAAGGCCGCCATGGTGAGCAACCTCCTGGTGGTGCTCTGCGGCGACCGGGGCGCCCAGCCCGTCGTGAACACGGGCTCCCTCTACCAGTAAGGCGCGGCGTTGGCGACGGAGCGGAAGAAGATCCTGCTGCGACTGGACCCGGCGGTCCACGACGCACTGGCCCGGTGGGCCGCGGACGAGCTGCGCAGTGCCAACGCGCAGATCGAGTTCCTCCTTCGCCGTGCCCTCAGCGACGCGGGCCGGATGCCCGGCGACGCGGCCCGTCTTCCCCGGCGCGGCCGACCGCCCAAGGAGAACCCGCAGACCGGCGGTTCCGACGCCGGATGAACGGGCCCATCCACCGTCCATCTGCTTGGAGTCCATCGTGGACCTGCCCATCACCCTGCCGGAGAAGCTCTACCTGCTCGCCTACCACCCCGAGCGCGAGCGGCTCACCGCCACCGCCAGGCTCGACCTGGTGCTGCGGGCCGCCGCGCTCGCCGAACTCCTACGGCGCGCGCTGATCCGCGACGACGGCCGGCACCCGGCCGCCGTCGACGGCGCGTCGGCCGACGGCCTCGACCCGCTCTCCGCCGCGATGCTGGAGCAGATCCGGCAGGGCCGGCGGCGCAGCTGGCAGAGCTGGGTCGGCCGCCGCCAGGGCCCGGCGGCCCGCGCCGCGCGGGTGGTCCGGGACGGGCTGGCGGCGTCCGGGCGGATCCGCCTCGAACAGCGCCGCGCGCTCGGACTGTTCCCCTGTACCCGGGTCGTCCTGCCGGAGCAGCGGCTGCGCAAGTCGCTCGTGGCATCGGTGGGTTCGGCGCTGAAGGCGCCGCTCAGCCGGGTCGACCCGGCGGACGCCGCGCTGGTCGCGCTGGTCGACGCCGCCCGGCTCGGCGCCGTCCTGACGTGGCGCCAGAGCCGCGAGTTCCGCACCCGGATCGACAAGCTGGCCCCCGCCGCGGGCCCCGTCCCGCGCGCCCTGCGCCGGGCCATCAGCACCCGCAACTCCGACGTCGCATTGGTCTGACCCACCCGGTGTGATCCGCAAGACAGGCCCGGTCGCCGACACGGCGGCCGGGCTTCCCGCGTTCCGGGCCCGCGCCCGCGCCCCATCCACCGATCGGTTGATCCACCGTCCACCGCGCCCGCCCGCAGCTCTGACCGTCCGGTCGATCCGCGGCCGGGGCCCCGCGCGGGAAGCTCGTTGCAGGCCGGAGGAGCCGGCCGGACCAGCGGGGACGAGCGGGAGGGAGCGGCGCGATGGCCGTGATCGAGGTGGCGGGGCTGCGCAAGGCCTACGGGCGGCACCAGGTGCTGGAGGAGGTCTCCTTCGGCGTGGAGCGCGGCGAGGTGTTCGGCCTGCTGGGGCCGAACGGCGCGGGCAAGACGACCGCCGTGGAGTGCTGCGAGGGCCTGCGCCGGGCCGACGCGGGGACGGTCCGGGTCCTCGGCCTGGACCCGGTGAAGGACGCCCACCGGCTGCGGCCGAGGATCGGCATCCAGCTCCAGCAGGCCCAGTTGCAGGGCGCGCTGCGGGTCGGCGAGGCGCTGGAACTGTACGCCGCGCTCTACCCGAACCCCCGGGACTGGCGCGAGCTGCTGGACGAGTGGGGGCTCGCCGACCAGCGCCGGACCCCGTTCGACAAGCTCTCCGGCGGCCAGCGCCAGCGGCTGTTCATCGCCCTCGCCCTGATCGGCAACCCCGAGGTGGCCTTCCTGGACGAGCTGACCACCGCGCTCGACCCGCAGGGCCGCCGCGACACCTGGGAGCTGATCCGGCGGATCCGCGACGAGGGCGTGACGGTGGTCCTGGTCTCGCACTTCATGGACGAGGTCGAGGCGCTCTGCGACCGGGCCGCCGTCCTCGACGGCGGACGGATCGTCGCCACCGGCACCCCCGCGGAGCTGATCGCCCGCTCCGGCACCGGCGGCACGCTCGGCTTCCGCCCCACCGGGCCGCTGGACACCGCCCGGCTGGCGGCCCTGCCGGGGGTCACCGGGGTCGAGGAGCGGGACGGCCGGGTCGAGGTCTCCGGTGTCGGGGACTTCGCCGACGAGGTCACCGGCCTGCTCGCCCGCGAGGGGATCGTCGTCACCGGGCTGCGGATCCGCGAGCACAGCCTGGACGACGCCTACCTCGCCCTGACCCGCCACGACGCCTGATCCGCCATCACCGCGCCCATCACCACGCCCGAGGGGACCACCACCGTGAACCGCACCGCCCACCACACCGCCTACGCCGTCCGCCGCCTGGCCGTCGCCGAGGCCCGCCTGTTCCTCCGCGACCCGCTGACCGCCTTCTTCGGCCTCGCCTTCCCCGTCGTGCTGTTCCTCGTCCTCGGCTCCGTCCCGGCCCTGCGCAAGACCTCGCCCGACATGCACGGCATGAGCACCATCCAGCTGTACGCGCCGATCCTGGCCGTCTTCACCCTGCTGCTGCTCGGCCTCAACGGCCTGCCCTCGCTGCTCGCCGCCTACCGCGAACGCGGCGTGCTGCGCCGGATGTCGGCCAGCCCCGTCCGCCCGGCGCTGCTGTTCGGCGCGCTGCTGCCGCTGTACCTGGGCGTCGCCGTCGTCTCGGTGCTGCTGGTGGTGGCGGCCGGGCCCCTGCTCGGGGTGTCGCTGCCGCGCCGGCCGCTGGGGTTCCTGCTGGCTTTCCTGCTGGCTGCCGCCGCGCTGCTGTCGATCGGCCTGCTGCTCGCCGCGGTCGTCCCGTCCGCCAAGGCCGGCAACGCGGTCGGCGCGCTGGCCTTCTTCCCGATGATGTTCTTCTCCGGGATCTGGCTGCCGCGCGAGTTCTCGCCGGCCCTGCTCAACCGGATCGGGGACTTCACCCCCAGCGGCGCCGCCGTCCAGACCTTGCAGGACGCCTGGTCCGGGCACTTCCCGCACGCCGTGGGCCTGCTCACACTCGCGGCGTACGCGGTGCTCGCGGGGGCCGCGGCTGCCAGGCTGTTCCGGTGGGAATGATCATGCGGCCGTCGGCCGACGAGAACGCGCTCGGCGACTGGCAGGACCGGCTGGACCGGTTGATCGGCCCGCTCTGCTACGTCGCCCTGCTGATCGCCACCGCCCTGGCCCTGCTGATCCCCGTCCCGAACGCGCGTTCCGCCGCCGTCGTCCTCCCGGCGGCGGCCGCCGCGTTCCTGTGGCTGGTCCTGCGCTCGGTGCTCGACCGCAGGCCGGGCCCGGACGGCCGCGCCCGGTACGCCGGCGCCCACTTCGCCGTCCTGCTGGCGCTGATCACCGTCCTGGTGCTGGACAACCCGATCTTCGGCTTCTTCGCCTTCACCGGCTACCTGCACGCCGCCCAGTACCTGCGGGGCCGGGCCCGGATGGCGGGTGCGGCCGTGGGCACCGTCCCCACCTCGCTCTCCCAGGTCGGCGGGGTCCTGCCCGACAGCCTGGCGAAGGTCGGCGGACTGCTGGCCGTCGTCGCCTTCAATCTGATGGTGGTCGGGCTGATGTTCGCGCTCAGCGAGGCGGCCGACCGGCTGAGCGCCCGCCGCAAGGCCGCCAACGCCGAACTCGCCGAGGCCAACCGGCTGCTCACCGAGACGCTCGCCGAGAACGCCGGACTGCACGCCCAACTCCTCGTCCAGGCCCGGGAGGCCGGGGCCGCGGACGAGCGCCGCCGGCTCGCCCGGGAGATCCACGACACCGTCGCCCAGGGCCTGGCCGGGATCGTCACCCAGCTCCAGGCCGCCGACCAGACCCGCGCCCAGGACGCCGCGGCCGCCGAGCGGCACCAGGCGAACGCGGCGGCCCTCGCCCGGGAGAGCCTGACCCAGGCCCGCCGGGCCGTCCACGCGCTGCGCCCGATCGAACTGGAGCGCGCCGCGCTGCCGGAGGCGCTGGCGGAGCTGGTCGAGCAGTGGCGGGAGCGCAACGACGCCGCCGCCGGGCTGACCGTCACCGGCGAGGCCCGCCCGCTGCACCCCGAGGTCGAGGTGACCCTGCTGCGGATCGCCCAGGAGTCGCTGGCCAACGCCGCCAAGTACGCGCGGGCCTCCCGGGTCGGCGTCACCCTCTCGTACATGCCCGGCCTGGTCACCCTGGACGTCCGGGACGACGGCGTCGGCTTCGACCCGGCCGCCGAGCCCGCCTCCCGGGCCGCCGGCGGCGGCTACGGCCTGGACGTGATGCGCCGCCGCGTGCAGCGCCTGGCCGGGCGGCTCGACCTGGAGACCGAACCGGGCGCCGGCACGACCGTGTCCGCGACCCTGCCGGCGATCAGCATGGAGGAGTAGCACCGTGAGCGACGCGACGACGATCAGACTGCTGTTGGTGGACGACCACCCGGTGGTGCGGGACGGGCTGCGCGGGATGTTCACCGCCGCCCCCGGCTTCGAGGTGGTCGGCGAGGCCGGGGACGGCGCCGAGGCGCTGGTCCTGGTCGCCGCGCTGCGCCCGGACGTGGTGCTGATGGACCTGCGGATGCCGCGGATGGACGGTGTCACCGCGATCCGCGAGATGGCCGAACGCGGCCTGCCCGGGCGGGTCCTGGTGCTCACCACCTACGACACCGACGCCGACGTGCTGCCCGCCGTCCGGGCCGGCGCCACCGGCTACCTGCTCAAGGACGCGGCCCGGGAGGAGCTGTTCCACGCCGTCCGGGAGGCCGCCCGCGGCGCCTCGGTGATCGCGCCGACCGTCGCCGCCAAGTTGCTCGGCCAGGTCCGCGCGCCCGTCCGGGAGCCGCTCAGTCCGCGCGAGCTGGAGGTGCTGGAACTGGTCGCGTCCGGGGCCACCAACCGGGAGGCCGCCGCCCGGCTGTTCATCAGCGAGGCCACCGTGAAGACCCATCTGATCCACGTCTACGCCAAGCTCGACGTCAAGGACCGCGCCTCCGCCGTCGCCGCCGCCTACAACCTGGGGCTGCTCACCCCGACCGGCCGGCCGTAAGACCGACCGGTCTAAGCTGGCCGGATGCTCGAACCCGCCCTGCTGCCGACCCCGCTGGTGGACTGCACCGACGAGGTGTTCGCGCGGGCCGGGGTGGAGCTGCGGCTCAAACGGGACGACCTGCTGCACCCGAGCGTCCCGGGCAACAAGTGGCGCAAGCTCGCGCCCAACCTGGCGGCCGCCGTCGCCCAGGGCCACACCCGGCTGCTGACCTTCGGCGGGGCGTACTCCACCCATCTGCGGGCGGTCGCGGCGGCCGCCGCGGCGCTCGGCCTGGAGAGCGTCGGGCTGGTCCGCGGCGAGGAGCTGGCCGACCGGCCGCGCAACTGGTCGCTGCGGGCGGCCGAACGGGCCGGGATGCGGCTGGAGTTCCTGACCCGCGCCGAGTACCGGGAGGCCACCGGCCGCGCCGCCGCCGGCACCACGGCCGGTCCGCAGGGGCGCTGGGGCCACTGCCTGGTGCTCCCGGAGGGCGGCTCCAACGCGCTGGCCGTGACCGGCGCGGCGGCGATCCCGGCCGAACTGCCCGACCTGGGCGGGCACGACGTGGTCTGCTGCCCGGTCGGTACCGGCGGCACCCTGGCGGGCATCGCGGCCGGCCTGCCGCCGGGCGCGCGGGCGCTCGGCGTGGCCGTGCTGCGCGGCGGCGAGGGCTACCTGGAGGGCGAGGTCACCCGGCTCCACCGGGCCGCCTACGGCCGGGAGTTCGACAACTGGCGGATCGACCACGCGCACCACGGCGGCGGCTACGGCAAGGTCCCGGCCGAACTGGCCGCCTTCGCCGAGCGGTTCGAAGCCCGCCACGGCATCCCGCTGGAACGCCGTTACGTGGCCAAGCTGCTGGCCGCGCTGACCGGCCTGGCCGCCGCCGGAGCCTTCCCCCGCGGCACCCGGCTCACCGCCGTCGTCACCGGCCTGCCCGACCCGGAGTAGACCCGGATCGGGCCGGAACGGCTCATCCGAAGGTCAGGTCGGCGCACGGGTCGGTGTCGGCGCCGCGGGTGTTCTCCGCTATGCCGGTGGGCACCCCGCTGGGCACCCCGCTCGGGTCGGCAGTGGCGGGGGCGGAGGACCTGGCGCCGGGGCCGCTGCCGACCGCGTCCAGCTTGGTGGCGGGGCTGGGCCGGTAGTCGCGGCCCAGGGTGACGGTGATGCCCTCGGAGCCCGGCTCCTCGACCGCGCGCGCCCCCGGGAAGAGCGCGGCCACCTGGTCGGCGGCGGCCTTCAGGGCCGGGTCGTAGCTGATCTCGGTCTGCATCCGTCCGCCGGCGGGCTTGCCGAGCGTGACGTTCTGGAAGCCCCGGGCCCGCAGCGCCTCCCCGCCGGAGGTGGACAGGCCGGGGGTGCCGACGCCGTTGACCACCAGCACGGGGGCCGCGGCCTGTTCGGGCGTGAGCGGTGCGGACGGGCCGGCCGAGGCTCCCGGGGTCGCGCCGTCGGGGCCGGGGGCGGTGGGGGAGGGCGCCGGGGTGTCGGTGCCGGAGGTGCTCTGGCCGTCCAGGGTGCGGTCCTCGCGCAGCAGCCGCCACAGCGTGTTGGCGTCCGGCTGGACGAGCTGGACGCGCTCGCCGGCGAAGCGCCAGGGCGCGGTCACGAAGGTGATGTCGGACAGCTTGATGTCCTGGAGCGAGCGGGCGAAGTCCACCAGCTTCATCGCGGTGCCCAGCCCCTCGTCCACGGTGAGCGAGCGGGTGGCCGCGTCGGCGAGCGGGAGCAGCGTGGGCAGGGAGAAGCCCTGGCCCTGCACCTTCTTGATCATCGAGGAGACGAAGGCCTGCTGGCGCTTCATCCGCCCGATGTCGGAGTTGTCGCCGAAGCCGTAGCGGGCCCGCAGGTAGTCCACGGCGGGCTGGCCGGAGAGCTTCTGCATGCCCTTGCGGAGGTGTATGCCGTGCGAGTCGACGTTGTTGGGGACGCAGACGTCCACGCCGTTGATGGCGTCGGCCATCGCGGCGGCGCCCTTGAAGTCGACCACGATGGTGTGGTCGATCCGCAGCCCGGTGAGCGTCTCGACGGTGTTCTGCGTGCAGGCCGGGTTGCCCTTGGGGAACTCGCCGATGGTGAAGGCCGAGTTGAACATCTGGTTGTTCCGGGGCGTGGTCCAGGTGCCGCTCGGCAGCTTGCAGGACGGGATGGTGACCAGGGTGTCCCGGGGTATGGAGACGCCGACGGCGTGCTTGTGGTCGGCGTAGACGTGCACCAGCATCGCGGTGTCGGAGTGGCCGACGCCCTCGTCGCCGCCGCCGATCGCGCTGTTGCCGTCGTCGCGGGTGTCCGAGCCGAGCACCAGGATGTTCACCGGCAGTTGGGCGCCGGGGGTGACCGGGGCGGGCGCGGGCGGGCGCTCGGTGGCGACGCCGCCCGGGTCGAAGGTGGTGATGTTGTTGTCCAGCCGGTGGTAGAACCAGGCCCCGGCGCCCACGACGGACAGCACCAGGACGGCGGCCAGGCCGATGGCTGTCCGCAGGTAGCGGCGCCTGCGCGTGCTGCTGCCCATCCTCCGTGTCCCCCCGTCTTTCCGTCTCTCGTGTTCGATGTTCGAACATTAGACGTTTCGACGGGCTGTTCGGTTACCTCTGCCGGCGGCCCGGATTTCGCTCCGGGGCTGTGATGCTGATCACGCCCCGGATGCTGGTCACGCTCCGGGGTCGGCGGCGCCGGTGAGCATCCGGCGGAGCAGGTCGCGCAGGACGGCCCGCTCGTCGTGGCCGAGGGCGGCCAGCGGCTCGCGGGCGAAGTTCAGCGATTCGCGCAGTTCCTCGGAGGCGGTGGCGCCGGTGCCGGTGGCGGCGACCAGCTTGACCCGGCGGTCCTGCCGGTCGGCCTCCCGGGTGACGAAGCCGCGGGCTTCGAGCCGGTCGACGATGCCGGTGATGTTGGACGGCTCGCAGCTGAGCGTCTGGGCGATCTGGCGCATCGGCATGGGGCCGCGGCGCAGCAGGGCGAGCACCTTGGCCTGGGCGCCGGTGAGCGAGCGGGCGGCGGCCGCCTCCTCGTACTCGCGATGGAACAGCGCGACCAGGTTGGCCATCAGATCGACGACCTCGCGGGTGATCTCGTCGGACTGCGGCGTGGCGGTCCGGGTCGACTGGGTGTCCATGTCCGAGAGTCTACCTGAAAAGTTGACAACATGAACCTTTCATGCCCATCGTTACTTCAGTAGCTCAACCTTTCATGCATCGGAACCACCTAAGGAGCGCCTCCCATGGCAGAGCAGGCCGCACCCGCGACCGCCCGTGAATGGCACCTCGCCGCCCGACCCCAGGGCTGGCCGGTGCCGACCGACTTCGCCCTGGTCGAGGCCCCGGTCCGGACCCCGGGCCCGGGCGAGATCCTGGTCCGCAACGCCTTCCTCTCGGTGGACCCGTACATGCGGGGCCGGATGAACGACGTGAAGTCCTACGCCCCGCCGTTCCGGCTCGGCGAGGCCATGGAGGGCGGCGCGGTCGGCTACGTGGTCGCCTCCGGGGCCGAGGGCTTCGCCCCGGGCGACGCCGTGCTGCACGGCCTCGGCTGGCGCGAGTACGCCACCCTGGACGCCCGCCACGCGGTCAAGGTCGACCCGGCCGCCGCCCCGCTCTCCGCCTACCTCGGCGTGCTCGGCATGCCCGGCCTGACCGCCTACGCCGGGCTGCTCGCCGTCGGCGGCCTCAAGAAGGGCGACAAGGTCTTCGTCTCCGGCGCGGCCGGCGCGGTCGGCAGCATGGTCGGCCAGATCGCCAAGCTCAAGGGCGCCTCGCTGGTGGTCGGTTCGGCCGGCTCGGCGGAGAAGGTCGCCAAGCTGGTGGACGTCTACGGCTACGACGCCGCCTTCAACTACAAGGACGCCCCGGTCCACGAGCAGCTGGCGCAGGCCGCCCCCGACGGCATCGACCTCTACTTCGACAACGTCGGCGGGGACCACCTGGAGGCCGCGATCGGCGCGCTCACCGTGCACGGCCGCGCCGTGCTCTGCGGCGCGATCGCCCAGTACAACGACACCACCGCCCCCGCCGCCCCGCGCAATCTGGCGCTCGCGATCGGCAAGCGGCTGCGCCTGGAGGGCATGCTGGTCAGCGACCACGCGGCGCTGCAGTCGCAGTTCGTCGCCGACGTGGCCGGCTGGCTGACGTCCGGCGAACTGCGCCACGAGGAGACCGTGGTGGACGGCTTCGAGCGCACCGCGGACGCCTTCCTCGACCTGCTGCGCGGCGTCAACACCGGCAAGATGGTGGTCCGCCTGGACGGCTGACCCTCCGTCAGCTCGCCGACCGCCCCGCCGCCCCCGCCGGGCGCGCGGGGCGGTTTGCGTACGGGCGCAGGGGAATCGGTCGCACTACCGCATTCCGGCCGGATCCGAAAGTGCGTCATCCACGGTGCGGGGCGGCGCGGTACGGTGGGTCCCGCCTGGCGATGGGGCCGTTCGGGGGAGAGATCCGGCCGAGGGGTAGACCTCGTTGAGGATTCGACTAGCATTGAGCGAAAGCCTGTCCGTTTTGCTCAATTTAGTAGCTTAATGTCGGCTAACGTGGGTAACTGTGGATCAACTGCAGGCACGAGGCAGCTGGGGAAGGCGACCCTCGTCCACAGCCTGGAGGTCCCGGTGACGACACGTGGAGTTCTCTACATCCACTCCGCGCCCCGCGCGCTGTGCCCGCACGTCGAGTGGGCCGTCGCGGGGGTGCTGGGTGTACGGGTGAGCCTGGACTGGATCCGCCAGCCGGCCTCGCCCGGACACTGGCGTGCCGAGCTTTCCTGGCAAGGGGAGCCCGGTACGGCCTCGAAGGTCGCCTCCGCGCTGCGCGGTTGGCAGCTGATGCGGTACGAGGTCACCAGTGAGCCCTGCGCCACAGCGGAGGGGGAGCGGTACAGCAGCACGCCCTCGCTCGGCATCTTCCACGCCGTCACGGGCATCCACGGCGACATCCTGATCCCCGAGGACCGGCTGCGCGCCGTCCTGCTGCGGGCCCGCAGCGAGGGGGCCGACCTGGAGGCCGAGATCTCCCGGCTGCTGGGCAAGCCCTGGGACGACGAGCTGGAGCCGTTCCGCTACGCGGGTGAGGGGGCACCGGTGCGCTGGCTGCACCAGGTGGTCTGAGCCGGCGGGCGCACCACGCACGAGAGGGGCCGGCGAGCGCCGGCCCCTCTCGTGCGCTCGGACCCGGTGCGTACCGGGTCGGTGTGCGGACTAGCGGGAGCGGAAGGCCAGCACCACGTTGTGGCCGCCGAAGCCGAACGAGTTGTTCAGCGCCGCGATCCGGCCCTCGGGTAGCGGGCGGGCCTCGCCGCGCACGATGTCCGCGTCCACGTCGTCGTCCAGCTCGTCGACGTTGATGGTCGGCGGGGCGATCCGGTGGTACAGGGCCAGCACGGTGGCGACGGTCTCGATGCCGCCGGCGCCGCCCAGCAGGTGGCCGGTCATCGACTTGGTGGCCGAGATGGCGATGTGGTCGAGGTCGTCGCCGAGCTCCTTGCGCAGCGCCTTCAGCTCGGCGGTGTCACCCTGCGGGGTCGAGGTGGCGTGCGCGTTGACGTGCACGATCTCGGCCTTGTCCAGGGTGTTGCGGTCGAACAGGTCGGCCAGCGCGCGGGCCACGCCGGCGCCGGTCGGCTCGGGCTGGGCGATGTGGTGGGCGTCCGAGGACAGGCCCTGGCCCACGGCCTCGCAGTAGATCCGGGCGCCGCGCGCCTCGGCGTGCTCGACCGACTCCAGCACGACCACGCCGGCGCCCTCGCCCAGCACGAAGCCGTCCCGGCCCTTGTCGTACGGGCGGGAGGCGCCCTCGGGGTCGTCGTTGTTCTTGGACATCGCCATCATGTTGGCGAACGCGGCGATCGGCAGCGGGTGGATCGCCGCCTCGGTGCCGCCGGCCACCACGACGTCGGCGCGGCCGGTGCGGATCATCTCGATCGCGTAGCCGATCGCCTCGGCGCCGGAGGCGCAGGCGGAGACGGGGGTGTGCACACCCGCGCGGGCGCCGACCTCCAGACCGACGTTGGCCGCCGGGGAGTTGGGCATCAGCATCGGGACGGTGTGCGGGGAGACCTTGCGGGCGCCCTTCTCCTTCAGCACGTCGTACTGGTCGAGCAGGGTGGTCACGCCGCCGATGCCGGAGGCGATGACGGTGCCGAGGCGCTCGGGGGCGAGCTTGGAGGAGTCGTCGGTGGCCGGCGTCTCGTAGCCGGCGTCGGCCCAGGCCTCACGGGCGGCGATCAGCGCGAACTGGGCCGAGCGGTCCAGCTTGCGGGCCAGCGGCCGGGGGAGGATCTCGCCCGGCTCGACGGCCGTGCGGGCGGCGATCTTGACGGGCAGCTCGGCGGCCCACTCCTCGGTCAGGGCCGCCACTCCGGAGCGTCCTGCGACCAGGTTCTCCCAGGTGGTGGCGGCGTCGCCGCCCAGCGGCGTGAAGGCGCCGATACCCGTGACGACCACGGTACGGTTTTCAGCGGTCACTGGTTCTTCTTCTCTCACGATCGTGGGGTCGGCGGCGAGCCGAGGAAGGGCCCGGCCGGGCGCCCGGTGGGGCGTCCCGGCCGGCGGGGGGGGCCCGGGGCGGGGGGGCCGGCCGGCGCGGCACCCCGGCGCGGGCGGGCGTAACCCCGGGCGGCGGGGGGGGTGGAAAGGGGGGGAAGGGCAGCGGGG